>JAOQIN010000012.1 GCA_026134085.1 Candidatus Methanoxibalbensis ujae | reverse complement strand
GCAATGTATACCACGATGAAGGGGCTCACATCGCTTGATATCCATGATATATGCGGATATGACTGGCAAGCTGAATTTGAGGACGCCATAGTAGCTCAGCAAAACGATAATGGATCCTGGACAGGTTGCTTGTGGGGAGACCCAATCCTGTGCACAGAGTGGGCTCTGCTTACCTTGCAAAAGGCAGCTCCTCCACCAAGACCAACTCCGCCACCAGCAGTTCCAGCACTGACACCAATCGGATTGATAGCGCTAGCAGGATTGCTTTCGGTAATCGCTGTGATATGTATAAGAAGAGTATAACTATAAAAAAATGAGGGGATAACTACTTTATTTGTTTTTTCTCTTTTTTTCTTTCTTTTTATTGTAATTGAGTGAGAAGTAGAAATGCCAAATGGAGAAGAATATAAAAAGTGAAGGAAAACAGAGGAAAGAGAAAAACTAGTGCACTGGTTTTAGAATAATGCCTTCTCGGCTTCTCTATTACATCTCCGGTTGTGAAGCACCACTTAACCTTAACCCTTTTTGCATTCCGATCTTCTAAGCTTTTATCTCACGTTCAAGGATTCCCGTATCTCCTGTCCTGCGATCCAGACATGCTGAGAATCTCTGCCAAGTTCAACCAGCTTCTTTGGGGTGTAATGGAATTCAATCTTCTTACACAGGTATCCTGCCTCTTCTGGTTCCTCTCGTAAAAGGAAGCATGGGTGTGAGTGTTGAGATCCTGAACAACCCTTATGATTTCAGATCTATCTGCAACATTTTTCATGAATTCTGCATAATATTTAGTTCTTCTCTCCCTTATAACGCCATCCTATCAGAAAGCAATGACAGCATACTCCTCTCCGCTTGGTAATCTTGTCTCTCTGGAAATCCTTTTTTTCACTGGAATTGGTTGAATAAAATCTTCCACTTGAAGGGTCTTTCATCAACGCATAAGGTTTCTTTTGATCGTAGTTCTCATATATATCCTCAATCCTTGCAATAAACTCACATTTTCTCCACAACTGTTTCCTTAGCCATGTTTCCTTAGCCATGGCTTAATTTCGTTTTTTAATGTTTTTCTTACCGTTTCCCTTGATATTGAATCAACAATTCCGGGTTCCGGGTTTATCTTCCAACTTATAGTTCACCTTCCGGGGGTCTCTGAATGCAATTGCTGTCAGCATTACCTCATCTCTTCCTGTTGGTTTTTTGCCGGGATGTCTCGTTCAATGCTCCTGATCCGTCCTCAACGAAGCGTTCTCCTGTCTTTGCTACCATGCAAACTCCTAAAGCTTGATTGTTTTTCCCTGTCCTTTGCATCTGCAAGCAGCAGAATTCTTTGGTTATTCGGGCTTTGTTAGTTCCAGTGCTGACTCTTTCAGGATATTCTCTTTCCTCATCTCTCAAGTAAACATGATACTTTTTGCAGGCATACAATGTTTATGTGCTTCTCTTTTTCTAATATAAGCAAATTAAGTTGTCAATGCACTATGGATGCTTGAAGCAATACCCGGAGAGATAGAGCAGGCGAGATGCCTTACGGGGATTTTATATAGCGGGATTCAGGAATACAGCAAGGAATGCAGCAAGGCGATGAGCGTGTTAAAAGAAGCACTTGAGATTTGCGAGCGATATCCTCATGGTACAGAGCAGATTAAAAAAGTATAGGTTCTCGGTCAAATACGATAATTTCTAATCAAAATCAGGGGTAAATGTGGACGAAATTGAGATGAAGAAAAATTGTCAGACTGTATTATAGTCAACCAGATGCCACACACATCAGCCTCCTTTTACATTTGGAGATAGACCATTCAGCCCTTGATGTGGAGCATCACTGTATGAGATAACCTCTTCCAAAACCATCGTCAATCTACATCCTTCCATTCCTCCTCTGCCAGCATCTCTTTTAATCTGGGAAGGCTGAGGCAAGTCTCCCCGATGAAGCACCGATGAGCCTCACTGGATGCCCCTCAGTGAGAGGTGGTGGGCACATACTGTTTCTTGTTGTATACTAATAAGAGTGCACCCCGGACCAATTGCTTTGTTTTTTAAATTTATTTAAATAAGCAATATGTATATATATTAGTTTCCCGCTCTAAAAATCAGATAATACACCTTATAGGGAAAATAAAAAGTGGACAGGTTGTTTGAGAAGGAGAATGGAGGAGGTGCAAAAGGATGAAAGGAAGGAAAATCGAGGAGATAGGAGTTTCATTCGGAGGGATGTATATACGCACTATTGCGGATATTGGAAGGATATACGCATTGCAGATATAATACAAAAGGGAATGATATATGCAGTACTGCGGATATCCAGAGTTAGGCGTAATCGGGGGTGTATGGCTATGGTGGTGATAATATGAGGGAATTTATTGTCAAGATTAAACCCTTAACTCCCATATGGACAGGAGATGAGAATAGAGAATGCAAAACATTACGGGAAACAGGGATGCTTGGAAGCTTGAGATGGTGGTATGAAGCTTTGGTTAGAGGATTAGGTGGGAGTGCATGTGACTCAACTTCTGATAACAGATGTCCGGATAAAGACGGAAATCATTGTGATGTTTGTGAATTATTTGGATGTATGGGTTGGGCAAGAAAGTTCAGGCTGGAGATAGAATCTATTAATTTAGCAGTTATTCCCAAAAATCTCAAAATTAAAATAGGAACGAGAAAAAAGAGAGTTATCAGAAAAAGAGAGAAATACTTAATACGAGAGGTAGAAGGATTAATGGCTGATGGAGATATAATTCTAAAATTTATGCCTCTAAGAGAAATATCCCAAAACGAGTGGGCTTTACTAAATAAAATACTTCAAATAATAGCAGATTACAGTGCCTTAGGAGCAAAAACATCACAGGGCAGTGGAGTGATTAAAATTGCTGAAAACAATTTGCCCTATAAGGATGAAAATCCAAAAAAATCCGAATTAAAGGGTAAAGGGAACAAAATCAATTCACCTAATTTGGCTAACTTCTTCTTTTACAAGTTTCATATTAAATTCAAGAAGGGTATATCTAACTTGATCGACAAAGAAGTTTTTTGGACACATCAGTCAGATCATTATGGTTTTATTGATAATTGGGAAAACTGGAAAAAACTCTGGAGTGATTACCATTTTCTTCCAATAGCATTTCATATAAGGGACGCCATAAGACAGGTGGAGGATGATAAAAATAAACGGCATGAGATATTTGGCGAGTTGGGAAAGGGTTCAAAGATTTTTGTCTCTCACTGTTATAAAGTCGACGACACAACGGTAGAAGTAAGGGTCTGGGGATACGATGTGGAAAAGAGTATTAAACATAAAATAAAGAAGGAACTGGAAAATAAATTAAAAGAAAAGTTGTTTTCAAAAGAAGAATATAAAGAAAGCCTAGAAAGTTGCACTTTAACAGAAGAAAAAACGGGTAAAGAGATCTTGGGGGTAGTAAGATGATGCACGATTATTATCTAAAACTTTTATTAGAACCAGTGGATGAAGACAAGATTAGCTCGTTCGAGGAGTGGGAAAGAGAAAACAAGAGAAGACTAAAAGGAAAAAGTGTAGGAGAGAAACGCATTATTTGGCAACAAGAAGAAATTGTAGGGAGGAAAAAGAAAGATATGATTCTTTCAAAAGAAAAGTATATTAATGACTTTTATCCCAAGTCAGTGGATTTACAAACCTTCTCTGAAAATTCTGTGCTCATAAAAATCTCCTTTACTCTCAAAAAACCATATCTAAGCAAAGATGAAGGAGAATTTCACATTCTCAATGGTAGAATCTTTGAAAACCCAATTGTCAGAGATAAATTCACTGGACTTCCGATGGTAAGACCATCAACATGGAAAGGACATTTGAGATTTTCTGCTGAAAAGGTTGAATACGATGAAGAAAAGAAGAAAAAGATTATCAAAAGGCTCTTCGGCTCGGAATCCGGAGAAGATGTGGCACTGAAGGGGAGGCTTTACTTCTTCCCAACTTTCTTTAAAAGCGATGCAGAAAAAGATGTAATAACACCCTTGAGGAGAGATACAAGAACTCCCGTAAAAGGTAGAAGCCCAATACCTATTGAAGTTGTGAAACCCGGAAGTAAAGGAGAGTTTTACCTTCTCTATGTTCCATATCCAAAAGGAAAGGATTTCAAAGAAGAGCAGATTAAAGAGGATTTAATGTTTCTTGCTAAAGCTTTGAAATTGATGTTTTATATCTATGGATTCTCGGCAAAGAAAACATCTGGCTTTGGAGTAATTGAAGAACAACTGAATGAAGGAAAGTTCTGGATAAAATCTAATACGAAAATTAAAGAAGAAACATTCTCTCGATTGGATGAACTGAAGAATAAATTAATTAAGTTATTTGGAGGGTAAAGATGAGTAACTGCCTAGATAAAATTAAAAACAATAAAGAAGCGATATTAACCGGAGAAATGGGAGCATTGCTTCACGATATTGGAAAATTGCACCCCCATTTTATTGGAACGAATTCTATTGAGAATATTCCCCAAAGATTTTCTCACTCAAAAATCGATGGCTTTTTAAAATACGATTTAGTGAGATTTATTAAACATAACAAACTTGAAATAAAAATAAATGGAAAAGTTACAGATGTTTACAAACTTATTACAGAACATCACAATTATAACATAAATGATGAAATTGTAAAATTTTTGCAAGGATGTGACCGAAAGGATTCCGCAGACGATAAAGGAATAGTGAGAAAAAAGCAGTCTATAAAAAGTACAATTATCTCATCTCCTTTTGGATATCCAAAAGAGAAAATAGATTTAAATTGCCTCCAAAAAAGGTTTGAGGATTTAGAAGATAACTTGATCGGATTATTTAAAAATTACATCTCGGGAACGATAGATTTAAGTTGTTTCAGAGAATCTCTAATAAACAACCTCAAAACAGTATTTTCTCACACCCTTGGAGAAACGAGAATACCCGCAAACGATGTCACCCTGTGGGATCACTCCTATTCAACAGCATCGCTGTTTAAAACCGTTTTAGCGGAGATGATATGTGGAGCATCTCCAGATCCTAATAATTTGAAATGGAGTATATTTAGTATCTGCTGGGATGGGGTAGAATTCATAAACAAGGGAAGAAAGATTGCAGAAATTAAGGCAAGGAGTGAGATTATTGAAAATATCAAAAAGAAATTAAAGAGGAAATTCGAGGATGAAATTCCCATAGGAGATGCAGTTTATGAAGATACAAATGGGATTTATTTCACGTTTCCCGATCTGGCTGATGAGTCAAAAGACCTTGCTAAAGAATGTGCAAAAGAGGCGCTGAAAATAATTTATAAAGAAAGCGATAGTGAACTGTGGCCGTTTTTCACCTTAAGCAAAGCCTCAGGGACACTTACTATCATCGCTGATGAATTAAAATTTGCAGCTGAAAAGAGAAAAATACCAAAGATGAGTCCAACTCTGTTTATTGAAGGTAAGGAAGTAGAGACCTTTGAGAATCCTGAAATTGCCACACCTTCCGAAGGACAAGATGTCTGTCCTATTTGCGGGATAAGGCCAAAGGATGCGAAAAAGGAAAGATGTGATGTTTGTGAAGAAAGAAGAAAAGGAAGACTATTGCAATGGCTTTCAAACAGGCAAGATACAATATGGATTGACGAATCTGCAGATAAAAATAATAGAATCGCTCTGATTTCCCTGAATTTTTATCTTGATAAGTGGCTTGATGGAACGATGATTGGAACTATTTATTCGCAGAGCTTTGAGGACTGGTTGGATAAGGAAAAAGAGAATTTGTCCAAAATACAAGATGTATTAAAAGAAAAAATAAAAAAACAGATTGAAAGTTTAGAAAAGGCTATTGAGAATATGAAAAAAGCAAAAGATCCCAGCAAGGTTAAAGCCAGAATAAACGAGAAGATCAAAGAAAAGAAAGAATTAGAGCAAAAAATAAAGCAACTTACATTTATTTTAATCCCTGAAAAGAGAATGATCTATAAAGTTTTAGACATATTTTTCAAAGTAAAAGATAATGATAGAGAAATTGCTGCAAAAATATTAGATACATTTTTCGAGGAAAACATTGGATTGGATAAAAACACTCTTGAAAAACATTTAACTAACATCAAAGAGAGGATAGAAATTAGTAGCTTAACTAAAGAAAATCTAGCAACTTATCTTTTTACACAAAACCCGTCTCCTGCCCGATTATACAGAATATGGCAAGAAACAGAAGAATTCTTTGATCTAGTAATTGAAAAGATAAAGGATAAGATTTATGGCACCAAATGGAAAAGAATAAAGTTTTCTGTGAATTATACCGACTTAAAATCCAAACTAAAGCAGGGAAGGAGAATAGAGAAGTGTACACCTTACATAATCCAAATAGATAATTTAGAACCCCAAAAACTCCTCGTTTTTCACAATGAGAACGGAGAATTCTATACAATAGAATCTCTTGGAAAATTCAAATTTAACAACAAAATAGGGGAAGAAGCTGTTAAAGAGGCATTAAAACATGGATTCAAACATCTTGCTCTGGAGGATGATCCAGATAAAAATTTATTACAGTTAAGTTATGATGAGAAATTAAAACCTGATGAGAATAGTATAGAAACAGAAGAATACTACCCCCTAATAGAAATCAACAAATCTCCGCTATCACTTCGCTTAATGGTTCCAGCTTTGGATTCCATGAAAGTTATAGAATTGATTACAAAACTCTACAATGAGAGGTTTGAGAAAGTGTTGGGAAAACTACCATTGAACGCTAAACTACTCGTGGCAAAAAGGAAATTTCCGCTCTATATTCTCCTCGATGCAGAAAACAGAATGCTTGAAGGGGAGGGATTTAAAAAACAGATGCCAATAACCCCATGGTGGAACGTGAACGGAATGAGAAATGACAAATACTATGGTTTTTATCCGACAAAACCAATAGAAGAAGACGGAAAATACTCTCTTGATGATTTATCTTCTATCTCCAAAGGGAAAGTCTTCTACCTCTATCTGGGATATTTTGACTTTGATTTGCTTTTAGGAACGACTGATAGATACAGCATATATTATAAAGGTGGAAGGAGAGGGTGCGAGGACTACAAACTATTTACAGGGAGACCTTACTATTTCTACCAAATTTCTGAAATACTGGAGTTGTGGGATGTATTGTCAAATCTCCCAAGCTCACAGATAAATTTCATTGAAGAAATGCTTACTTCAAAATTAAGGGAATGGAGAAGTGTCGAAGATGAAAATAGACAAAATATATTTAGAGAATTCGCAGAGGCTACCTTAAAAGATGCTTTTGGCGGTAAATGGAATGGACCAAGAGACGAAACTAAGTCTTTCCTTGTATGTTCTGCCATTAATGGACTTTTACTTGATACCATGATTCTTTTCGGACATATAATAAAAGTTAAGGGGGTTGATGAATATGAATGAAGATGCGGGAATAAAAAGGGTTTATACAAGAGCTCTCGACCCAGTACATATAGGGGCCGGAGGGTATAGACTTGGAAGAGTGGATAATACGATTGTGAGAGACCCAGCGACAGATGTGCCGAAAGTACCGGGAACTTCAATTGCAGGTGTTGTAAGGGCGTTTTATACGGTATATCTGATGGAAAATGATAATGAATGTAAAAGTAAGAGTAACGAAGAAGAAAAAAAGAAATGTGCGGAAGAGAAGGCTAAGTTGGTTTTTGGCGACGAAACAAAAAAAGGCATTTTGCGATTCTACGATGGACAGATAGTTTTCTTTCCAGTTTCGTCAATTCAGGGGACTGTGTGGATTACAACGAAAGAACTGATTGAGTACTGGTTTGGGGAAATAAAAGATAAAAATGGAGAAAAAATAGCGATTCCGGATGAAATTGACAATGAAGCATATGCAATTAAAGGGATAAACACTGACAAACCCCTAAATCTTAGCTGGTTATTGCTTAAAGTTGAGAAAGCTGAAAACGGAAAAGAGGTAGTTCTGCCCTCAGAAATAGATAAATGGGTGAAAAGAATTGTTCTCGTGTCAGAGAAGCTCTTTTCTCACATAGTAAATGACAATCTTGAAGTAAGAACCTCTGTAAAAATAGATTCAGATACAGGAACAGCCGAAGCGGGAAAGTTATTCACCTACGAAGCAATACCACGGGGAACAGTGTTCGGATTTGAAATCGGTGTAGATAAGCACAGAGATGGGAGCGTAGATGTTAATAAAATAATAAATGCAGTTTCACCATACTTTAAACTTCTTGGTATAGGTGGGATGGGAACAAGAGGTTTTGGTAGAATTGAGCTGGCTATAGAACAAAAAGTAAAATCTCAAGGAGGTGAAACTAATGCTCAATCTTGATTACGAATGTATAAAGTACGCTCAGGAGATAAGTAAAATCAGTGATTCCAATCTTGAAAATAATCTAAGAAAGGCTCTTGGAGTTTTACAGGAAGATGGCGTTTATGCAATGTTTCTCTGGCTTGAAAGCAAGGAAGGGAAGAACATAAGAAAAATTCTTATTAGATTGTTAAATGAATCAGAGATAAGAAAATATCTTCTGACTAATTCGAGTGATTTTCCTGAGGATTTCAGTAAGTTTTGTGAGAAGTTAAGGGAAATTGCCCAGGATATAGATAAATTACTGTTTGTGAAGAAGCTCCTTGAACGCACATTAATCTATGCACTATATCACACAAAAATAGGTGAATAAGATGTGGAAAAAAGTTGATGTTGTATTTAAGTTGAAAAGCCCTCTCCATATAGGATATATACCTTTCAAAGGTTCTGTTGTTTCACCCACTCGCTATTATGTTCCCGGAAGAAACCTGTGGGGTGCTATAACAAAGAGGGTAACAGAGTATTTATGCGAAAAACCTAAGGCAGACGATTACAAGAGAATAGGCAGGCAAGTTATAGAGAATTTTAGATTATCATATTTCTATCTTTATGATGGAAGAACGATATATTTTCCTCGTTATACAGATGAAGGACTTAAATACGGAAATAATAAGGAAGAAATAACTAAATCAGAATTTGAGCGTAGATTCATAGGAAGTCTTATTTCAACAGCGATAGACAGCAATGGAACTGCGAAAGATGAAAGCTTGCATGAAATTGAATTCATAAATAACAGATTTAAGGATGAAACTGGAGATTTAAAGGATGTGAAAATCGCAGGATGCATTTGGATCAAGGAAAATGCAAAAATAGAGGATAAAAAGGTTATTATAAATGATAAGGGAATCTTTATTGAAAACTTTAACATAATTCAAGAACTTATTCTTGGTGGAGAATCAAAGTATGGCTTTGGGCATGTTTTGCTTGATTCGATTAACAGAGTAGAATCTTCAAATCTTGCTCCTTTTAAGTGGAAAAATCCTGAAAAAATAGAAATAAAGTCGAATGAACATATAGTCTTCCATTTGAAATATGATAAAAATATAAACTTTAAAGGAGATATAGAACTTTTAGCCGGAAGAGGATATTTTGACCCTCAAAATTGTGGAAAGGCATCTGATAAGCCAGGTAAGGTGATATCAAAGCCAGAATATTATCTTTCACCGGGAACTAAAATCCTCCACAATCAATTCGTGAAAATATTGCACGATGGGAGGATGCAGTGTGTTTAAAATGAAAACTAAAAGCCATACCCCCCGACTCTCCGTTCGCTCTCGCTCACTTCGGGATCATCGCCCACGCCTAACAGGTGTATATCCGACTTCTCTTTGCTTGTCCAGATTCCTCGCTCGGAACTTCGGATATGCCCAAACCGTTAGGCGACATGCAAGTAAATAGGAGAGGGGTGTTAAGATGGATAAAGACAGAGTAATAATCCTCTGCACAGCATGGAGTCCGGATTACTGGGAGACTTCAAAAGAAGCTCCGTATCCCAAAAGACGATATACTGACCTGCCGGAGTGGAAGACTTTAGCTTCAAATTGTCCTTTAGCCGGTTTGGGAGTTTATATTAAACAGAGGATAAAAGGTAGGGATATAGATCACAGAGATAAAAAATTTGTATATTTAAAAATTAAAAAGATGAAATATGATAGAAATACCGGACAACCTTATTTCAATTTCGATCCTATTAAAGCTTCAGAGACGAGCAGTAAAAGACTTTTAGAACAGTTACCTTCACTACTACTATTTTCAACAATAAAAAGTGAAGATTTATTAAAGATTTTAAAAATTTTGGGGGAAGAGCCGCCACAAGAATGGATGGAGTTGATTACAGCTGAAAAACCTGCTAAGAGTTGGAGAGATTACGTAGGTGTGCGCTTTTTGGAATTAATCGATAGAGATCTAGGTAATGAAGAATTTGAAGACAGAGTTGCTGAGTTATTTAAGGCATTGGGGTTTAAAGTTACACAGTTTGGACATAAAGTTGTTGGAGAATATCCAGATGGTGAGATTGAGCTTGACGAGGACATTATACTGGTTTATGACTGCAAAAATTCTCATGATTTTGTTCCAAGCGCAGAGGACAGAAGAAAACTTAACCAATATATTGAAGATGCAAAAAATAAATACAAAAATAAAGAAATATATGGAATTTTTGTGGCAAAGAGTTTTGATAGTATTCAGACATCACATTTATTTTTTCCTATAGGTTCACTTGTGTACTTATTATATAAGAAAATAGCGTTGGGAAACGCTTTTACTTTAGCACCTTTTAGAAAAATAATTCGTAAAAAAGAATACTTAAACCAAACTTTAATAGACAATGAATGGAGGGAACGGTAGTATAGGCACGTCGCACAACAAGCGGGTATCTGGTTCGGGCTTTCAGCCCTCACCCAAATCGCCTTCGGCGACTTTAGATACCCGCAGAACGTTAGGCGACATCGCATGAAGAGAATAAGAATATGGGAAAGGTAAAATGAAAGAGTCTGTAAATCAGCCAGAAATAGATAATGCAAGAATTGGTTACCAGGTAGCTGTAAGTCTATGGATATATGAAGGTGAATTGCTATGGTCAAAGTTTAATACCCTAATAGTGGCCAACAGCATTATCCTTGCAACAACCAGCTTAACCATGAGCACATCGAATTGTTTAAAGGTGTTCTAGGGATGCCTATTGTTGGAATCATCTTGTGTGGATTGTGGTTTCTACTGGCGAAGTGTGGTTTTAATAATCACCGCTATTGGATATTGTCAGCTCGTGAACTAGAAGAAAACTTTTTGCGAAACTCTGTTAAGACTATTTCTCGGGGAGGTGATTTCAGAGATGGAAAAAAGATTGAAATAAAAATCGGGGATAAACCCAAGCAACTTCAGATGAGCTGTTATGCCCGATTGCTTCGAGATGAATGGATTTCGTATTTCTTCATCGGTGTTTTTCTTGCAATATACGTAGTTAAATATAAAATAGGAGGAATAGAGGTTATATGAGCATTGCGACGTCGCCTAACAGAGCGTATCTGGCTTCTGCTACCGCCTCCGCCCAAATTCCTCTTCGGGGGACTTCAGATACGCTCGGAATGATATCTGAGCTTATATAACATCTGAGATGAAAAGAGTGTTATCGGAACAGACTTGCGGGTTCTCCTCGAAACATCACAGGGATTTGCATATATGATTGTGATATATCTCATATCATTTCACTCAGTTCGCACAGATGAACTGAATATTGCGCATAATCCGCGTGTGGTGAGTATAGCGTGTGGTGGGTATAGACTCTCACAGGAGCTCCTTTCAGAGATTGCGATATCGCGGTGATGCGCATATGTCCCGTGTTACCTCTCACATTCATGCGGCAGCTTTCAATGCGTGGCATGCGCATCTCATCACTCATAATGAGAAAATGTGAAGTTGAAGTGCTTCCGGGCGAATATTACAATACCACAAAATAACAAACGCTTCAAGCAGGAATACGATGCTTTCCTCTGCGCGATAACTGCAACTGCGCGATAACTGCAGAATACCATATTGACGAAACTGGGGAGTGATAGCAAGACCTGCCGGCAGCAATTTGAAAGCGCTCAGTTGTCACATCACCACTGCGTCACGCTGTGCTCTGCCGCAAGCGCCGGCTGCTGTTGATGTCGTCACGATGACATTCAAATTCTCTAACCTGAACTGCGACACCTCTCACGGATTCAATCATCTCCCATCCGCTCATCTTCGCTCTTCCCACGCCGAAAACGCTTTCATTTCTGCTTGAGAATATGACATAATCGTTCACGCGTATTTTCTCGTCTGCGTGCAGCACACCGCCCGCGAATATCGTGTTTCCGGGCACAAAATCATCCGTCAGCACGAAATACGCATCGCCTATCGCCTCCCGCAACTTTCTCGCACCTCTTGTTGTGATTGAGAGCATTCCGTATTCCGGTGATATCCTCGCAAGCACGCATCCTTCATCGCAGTTTCCGTCACGATGCACACTGCCACATTCGCTCGCCTTTGCGTCTTCTGCATCTGTTTTTTCATGAGCACATGATGATTCATACAGCGTCAGTCTCGGATATTTTCCACGCACCACAGCGCCACCTGTCAGCTTCTCACCTGCTCCCCTTCCGAACTGAAAGTCTGCAAGCGCCTTTATGACATTGCTGAGCGCACGATCATCTTCATCTCTTTCAAGCCCCTCAGAGATGCAGAATTTTGAGATCTCATCTCTCAATCTCCGCAGAGCGCTCTTAGACACAGCTTTTTCACCATTTCTGCAGGTGAATATCATATCATATCCTCCATCAGCAGCGACATCTCTGCATATTTCCGCGCATTCTCCTTCAAGATGGACGAATATTGCGTTGTATTTGTGGATATTGTGCTCAAGATATGCGCGCAAACATGAACTGACCCACGCACGCTCCTCAGCATCCCAGTATCCTGTCACTGGAATATCGTAAAATGCTGCCGGATATGCAATTTCAATTTCACGAGGCACGATGCCGAGGGGAGATGTGATTATGATTTCGTGGACATGCGCCTTAAATCCCGCGACCGCACGCCTGAAGAGTGCATGCGATTTTGACAGAGAATACGGTTTGCGAGCGGCGCATGGAATTATGAGAAGCACTTTTTTCTCAGGAGGAGGCTCGTATCTCTCAATCACACGAGATGCGAACCGCTTCACCTCAACACGACGCAGGGATTCCATTGTGTTCGCGAGCATGACATTTCTCCTCGCGACGGGCGCCCTCCTCTCAAAAAAATACTCATGGTCCTTATCAAGTATGCGCAGGACAGCAGTCAGAAAAGCGGATGAGCGCACACGCATCTCAACATACTCCCTCAGGTCTCCCGATATTATGTGCATTCGCACTTTTCTCAATTCTCTGAGAAGAACGAGTGAATTGTGCCTCGCTATCAGATCCGCTCTCTCACGCCTGTCCATCTCTTTCAATTGCTCCACAGATTCGCAGGATGCACAGACCTCGCAGTTGCATGGAATCTGCTCATCCCCCATCTCGGCTATTCGCACGCATCCCTCTTCAAGCATGAAGACATCATCATAGCCCCTCAGCACGGGGACAACATTGTCAACAATGTCAACACCCATGTATGTGAGTATCGCAATGTTATCAGGTGTCGCAATTGCGGGAACCCACAGTGCAACATCCGGTGATATCTGCTCCCGGAGTTTCACGATGCTTGCAAATTCCCTCGGGCTCTTCAACAGGCGGGAAGAATGAGAGAGCACGAAAAAATCAACATGCAGATTCTTCAGATCTCTTCGCTCATATAATGGATGCTCCTCAGGCAGCAAAACAGCGCCACGCGGCACCTCCCTCTCCTCATCTTCTGACATCAGTTCCTCATCATCCCGCAATATCCGCATATCACTGCATGCCAACGCGCTCAACAGATCCATGCCATCTCTCACGAGAGCTCCTGCCTCAATGATAAGAGGAGTTTTCAAGCGGCGATCTCGCAGCGTCAGTTCACCTATGCGAGCTGCACAATCACGCTTTTTGACCTCAAATAACCTGCTCATCTGTCTCACTTTCCGGCGAGAGCATCAATGCACTGTGTGAGGAACAGTATGCCTATTATTGTTTTTCCGTCTTTTATCTCACCGCTTCGTATTTTTGCGAGCACTTTTTCAACAGGCATGAATATGGGTTTCAGTTCAGCATCTCCCACGCTGCGCAGCTCAGTGGCTTTGAATATGTGAATGACCTCGTTGCTGTATCCGGGAGACGGAAAGAAGGAGATAAGCCTCTCAAATCGCATGGCATCGTATCCCGTCTCCTCCAAAAGTTCACGCCTTGCGCATTCCTCCGGTGTTTCGTTCTCTTCAAGTGTTCCTGCTGGAATCTCAAGAGTTGTGCGCTCAACTGCCTTCCTGAACTGTTTGACAAGCAGAACTTCAGCGCCCATTCCTCCGTTGCGGACAGCCAAAACCGCAGCTGCGCCAGGATGAACTATTATCTCACGGCGCTTCCTGCTTCCGTCCTGAAGCACCACATCCCTCAAAACAAGTTTGATCAATCTCCCGGTGAAAACTGTTTCATCTGCGGTCATGCTCCATCACCAGTGCGCTTGCGATTTTTTTACGCAGTATGTCGCTCACCAACTTGCCATCCACCTTTCCGCGAACATCTTTCATTATGACGCCCATAAGAGGTCCTGCGGCTGACATCCCACGCTCCCTCACAAAATCAATTCGTGACTGCACAACTTCATCAACAAGCCGCTCAACATCTTCCAGACGCATTGCACGCAGTCCGAGCGCATTGACGGCATCATCAACACCCGCATCAGGATGCGCGGAAAGGAACTTCAGTATATCAGGGATCGCCTCCTTCCCGAACGCATTTTCAGATATCATGCGGAAGATCTCCTCAAAATCAATTCGCTCGGCATCAACAGCAACACCCTCACGGGCGAGCTCTGTGAGAGTGTCTGTGAGTGTTCTCGCGATCAACTTCGGTGTGACAGCACCTCCACGGCAGCACGATTTCACCAACTTCTCAAACAAATCAGATGAGGATGCCGCGATTTTCCTCGCAAGCTCCTCGTTCAATCCGTATTCCCGCTTATATCGCTCCTTCTTTTGCTCTATTGTCTCTGGAAGGGATCTCAATATCCGCTCAATGCGCTCTTCATCCACAGATACAGGAGGCACATCGGTCTCAGGATACATCCGAGCGGCACCGGGCAGTGGTCTCATATACGCTGTGTTCCCATCGGGCATCGCTCTCCTCGTCTCCTCAGGAACTCCTCTCATCGCGAGCTCAGCACGATTCAAAACAGCATCAAACGCTCTCTCAACACGCTCAATATCATCGCTCGCAATCAGAACAACGCAATCATCTTCAGATGCGTTGAAAGCCTCTCTGACACGACGCACTTCATCAGCGCTTATTCCGTATGCGGGAAGCTCGTCAGTGTGCATTATGCCGACTCCGTATCGCCTCGCATAATCAGCAAGTTCAGCGCCAAACCTCCTTTCAGGCTGGATTTCAATGCCCAGAATGCCGCCAAATCCTCGCAGGCATGCTCCAAAGACTTTCCCTCCGGCCCTTTTTATCACATTTGAGCTCGTATCCCTGAATATGTGAGACAGCTCAACGATGCGGCGCTCAACCCGCGCGTTCCTGCGTCTCAACTCCTCAGAAATTTCTATGAGCATGAGCTGCCTTCTCACCTCATTTTCGACAATTCTCTCTATCAACCGGAGTTCCTGAACTCCCTTGATCTCAACCCTCGCACCTCTGCTTATTGAGATGTTGAGGTCCTGCCTTATTGTTCCTATTCCCCTCTTCACTTTTCCGGTTGAGCGCAGTATCATTCCGATCCGCTCGGCAACCTCCCTCGCATGCGATGGAGTTTTTATGTCGGGAGATGTGGTTATCTCAACAAGCGGAATTCCAAGACGGTCAAGCGAATATTCCTGCATGTCCGCGTCTGAATGTTGATCATGCTCACCTATCCTCTGAGCTGCCTCCTCTTCAACACAAAGCGTGTCTATTCTGACTGTGCCCTCATCGCTTTCTATCCATCCATCCGTCGCGACGAGTGCAGTGCGCTGGAATCCGCTCGTGTTTGAGCCGTCAATGACTATCTTTCGCATGGTATGCACCTCATCAACGGGTTTCATGTGCAGGAGCAGCGCAACCTCAAGTGCGATGTCAAGCGCCTCATCATTCAACTCGCCCGGCGGCTCTTCATCACTCTCAACAAGACATGTGCTCTCATACACATAGTAAACGAACGCACGCCTCTTCTTCGCCTCCTCAATCGCAGCAGCATCAACTTCGCCGAGCTCGCTCTTAGCAGCCCTCAGATATCTTTTGAACTTGAAAACGGCATCTTCCTTCTCACATAACACCGTCGGACAGCCGCAGAACAGCTTTTTCCTCGTATCCAACTGCTGATGAATCTCCAGACCCACCTTCAGACCCAATTCCTCCCAATCCATCTCCATAACATTCACCTTCATTTTCTGACATAAGCGTGCTGACACAGGCGTGCCATAATGCTGTCGGCTCACATGCTGTGCCGAGCTCGGTTTTGGCGGTCATGTTATAACATAACAAACAATGCGATGCATAATAATGCGATGCCGTCCTTACGATATATGTATCAGGTGTGAGGACACCGAAGAGGTTCCACAGATGGTCTCGCTCGCGGATAGATTCGGATATGCGGGAATTGCATTGCTGATAAGCGGAGAAGATGATGAAATTCTGGAAACAATCAAATCCCTGAGCTCAATGCGGGAGCGCATCAGCTGTGGTGTTGAGATATCAGCGAGCTCCGTAAGCGATCTCAAGCGAAAGATAAACAGGTTCAGCGGCAGATCATACTTTCTCGCATTCAGAAGCAGCAACGATGAAAAGGTGAACAGGGCAGCTGTGCGTGATTTCCGTGTTGATTTCATTGCAAACCCCTCAGAAGGAGCGGATTTGGGCGCAGTTGATGTGCGCTTCGCAGCTGAAAATGCTGTTTCAATTGAATTCAACATGCAATCAATCATAAAAAGCAGGCGGAAAGAGCGGGCACAGGTGCTTGGCAAGATGCGCTCACTTCTCAAGTTCGTGCGAAAGTATCGTGCGATGCCTCTTCTCACAAGCGGTGCTCATTCAATATATGAGATGAGAGCACCTCGTGAGATAATTGCACTCGCATATCTCATAGGAATGAGAAGGGAGGAGGCAATGTCCGCTCTGTGCGAGATTCCTGAGGGCATTCTCAGCCGAAAATGGAAGAGCTCACTTGAGAGGAGCATTGAAATATGCTATTGAGGGGAAAGAGAGTGAATGAACATGGTGCGGATTGCGCATCTCTCAGACACACATCTCGGATTCCGCCAGTATAACATGGAGGAGCGTGAGAATGATGTGTATGAGGCGTTCAGGGAGGCAATTGAGTGTGTTATAGAGGAGCGTGCGGATGTGCTTGTACTGGCTGGGGACACATTTGATGCTGCTTCTCCGCCTGTAAAAGCGCTGCATGTGTTCAAGGAGGCACTGCGGGAGATAGATGCAAGGAGAAGCGGAATGAATGTGCTTGCTGTCCTCGGCGACCACGACATACCCAAGCGGAGGGGAATGCCACCTCACAGGCTGTTTGATGTGCGCCTTCTCGGAGTTCACGGCATGGAGTGGACAGAAGTCAAAGGAGTGCTCTTCGGAGGCATATCAAACCTCAAGGGAAAATACACAAAAGCGCTCAAATCAGAGATCTCAAAATTTGAGAAGGTCGCAGGCGAATTCAAAGGAGCGAGCGTCCTCATCGCACATCAGGCAGTTCACAGATTCCTCCCATTTGAGGGCGCTTACGAGCTTCATGAGAATGACCTGCCCAGGAACATAAATTATTACGCATTCGGCCATATCCACGCACGAACAAGTATGAGATTCGGAAACGGAATCTTCGCTTATTCGGGCTCAACTGAGATAATGAGAAAGGATGAAATAGCATCATGGAGGAAAAACGGAAAGGGTTTCTTCATTGTTGATATCAACGGTAAGAAAGATGAGCCATCGCTTCATACAATCAACCTGAAAACAGTCAATCTGAAATCAATCAGACCTCAGATAGAGATTGAGATAGATGAGAAAGATGTTGATAACATACATATTCCGGGTGGAGGGAAACTCCCCATACTGCATCTCACTGTCATCGGAGACAGGCAGATGAACAGGCACAAAATAATGGAAACTCTTGACAAAACACTTAAAGAAAGGGTTCTGAGATGTAGATATGCGTTTAAAGAGCGTGAGTCGGGAGAAAACATACAGTTGAGTGATGAAATGCTGAATATTCGTGATATATTTGCTGCGTTTCTGCCCGATACCCTTGTGGAACTTGCTGAATCATTGTTTCGCCCGTTATCAAACGACAATATTGAAGATGCAATAAGAATTGCTGAGGATTTCTTTGAAGAGCGATGGATGAAAAATGAGGGCGGGCGCCAGCATGAGAGGTGCTGCATGCAGCCTGATGCATCAGAGAGCAGTAAGCTGCGCAGTCAGGTCGATCGCAGAACTTCAGCCGCAGGCAGAAGAGCGCGTGTGAGAATGAAACGGAAAAAACATGATGAGACTGTGCTGAGAATGTGGTGGTCCGACGATGATTGACGCCGCTCGGCGATATAGCAGCTCGCCGCAATGAGCAATGCGTTGGCAGAGCAGACAATGCGTAGAAAATAATAATGAAAATAATAATGAAAAAGAGAAACAGATGTCATGGAGCTCAGGAGGGTGCTCGGAGATTTTGTGCTCGCCGAATCGTGGTTTGAGGACCTGAGAGGCATCATGAAATCACTGCACATCATGCGCCGCATGGAAGCAGAGCGTGCAATTCTCATAGCAGAATCTGAAACAGAGCGAAGACTCGGCATCGCACTCAAAAGTGATGGAAGCATTGAGCGCAATGAGCACAAGAGTGGCGCGAGAGATGCTGCGTGCTGGATTATCTTCACAGATATATTCGCCGATGGATATCAGAAAAAGCAATTTGAGCAAATTTCAGCAGATATATTGAGCTGTGTTGAACATGATACAGTGCATATAGGCAGAAAGGAATTCATTGAAAGCATAATTGAATACTTTTCAACAGGTCTTGTTAAAGGATTTCTGTGCGATTGTGATATAAAAGAGCGCGCATTTTATTCAAAAGAGCGTGTAAAAGTGCTTAAAAATGTTCTTTCAAAATTTATCAGGGATAATGGTATTGGCAGTGACAGTGATACTGTTGAGATATGCTGCGGCGATGGCGCTGCGACAATTGCGCTGCATGAGCTCGGGATTTCACCGATTGCAGCGGACATAAACAAATGTGAGATATGTCGGGGGCTTCGGGAGGGTGTGCTTGATCCGAGGAGGAGTGTTGTGCTTAACTGTGCGCACCTCTCTCATTTCTTTCCGAACGCGTTTGACTGCCTCTTCGGGTTCATGCTCGGCAAGATAACTCCTTTTAATCTGTTTGAATGGGAGCCCGTGATAAGAGATATACCGAATGCGCTGAAAAACAATTCATACATATTCCTCTCATTTTCAAGCGAATGGGAAGCTGAAAAGGTCAAAAGCATGCTCCGCAATTTCAACTGCGAGACTTTTAAAAATGAAAACAGCGACGGCTACTTTGATCACTGGATACTCACAGGTGTGCTTTCAACCCATCCTTAGTCTGTGTTTGACTTGGTTTCCTTCATTTTTTAGGTTTCTTTCACTTTTTAGGATGTAGCGAATATTTTCAATCCTACCATAGTCCGTGTTTAACATGCATCAAAGTTTCCCACTCATTCTCTCATAGATATCTTTCAATCCTACCATAGTCCGTGTTTAACTCGTGGTTGATAGAGACGACCTCACAGACAGCTACCTTTCAATCCTACCATAGTCCGTGTTTAACATGTTCTTCTTTACCTGTTCTACTTCCTCTCTTTTCTCTTTCAATCCTACCATAGTCCGTGTTTAACAGATATAATTGATCCACCTCTCTATGCGTGGGGCATCCTTTCAATCCTACCATAGTCCGTGTTTAACCTTCTCTGTTTATCATTTCAATCACTGTTGCCGTTACTTTCAATCCTACCATAGTCCGTGTTTAACTCATCATCAATCATGTTACCTCACCACTCCTCTTTTCAACTTTCAATCCTACCATAGTCCGTGTTTAACACTTAGAAACACCAATGACTGTAAACAGAACATCATGCTTTCAATCCTACCATAGTCCGTGTTTAACTCTCGCAAGATCTATTCCCATTACCAACTGATCACTCTTTCAATCCTACCATAGTCCGTGTTTAACTTTGGTCCCTATACGAAATCACTGCATGATGATCTTGCTTTCAATCCTACCATAGTCCGTGTTTAACAGATGTCACTAAGTGATACCTGATGCTGTTAAACTTCCTTTCAATCCTACCATAGTCCGTGTTTAACGAAACAGTCAAAACTTATGTCTTAAGAAAAGAAGAAGCTTTCAATCCTACCATAGTCCGTGTTTAACATAGTAGAGCGAGATAACGTAGTTGCGTTTTATCTACCTTTCAATCCTACCATAGTCCGTGTTTAACGAGGCAGCCCAGATATGCCAATGCACTCTACCGTCTTCTTTCAATCCTACCATAGTCCGTGTTTAACTAACCCACGCAAGCTCGGGTGTCCGTCAAAGGCACTCTTTCAATCCTACCATAGTCCGTGTTTAACTACAATAAAAACAGACATTCCCCCTTCCTTTATTTTTCTTTCAATCCTACCATAGTCCGTGTTTAACCGTAATATTATAGAGGAGATAGCGCACACAAACTTTTACTTTCAATCCTACCATAGTCCGTGTTTAACGCAGAGGGTTGCTCTTATCGTCTGGCAAGGATTGACCTTTCAATCCTACCATAGTCCGTGTTTAACGGAGAGCGATTTTACACACCAAAATCCTTCACAGTTGCTTTCAATCCTACCATAGTCCGTGTTTAACCACATCCCTCCTATCTATTCACCTCCCCCCTCCATCTTGCCTTTCAATCCTACCATAGTCCGTGTTTAACATAGACTTCCTTACAAACTCACAACATGTCCTGTTTGCTTTCAATCCTACCATAGTCCGTGTTTAACTTTCCTCTTCGCTCAAGTCGCAGTCGTAGTATGCTGCTTTCAATCCTACCATAGTCCGTGTTTAACCCATGAACCAGTATTCTATCTTATAGACCTCAAAGTCCTTTCAATCCTACCATAGTCCGTGTTTAACATATGTGGTGCATCACACATCCCAAATCACCTCCCATCTTTCTTTCAATCCTACCATAGTCCGTGTTTAACCTCAAGCATGTCAATGCGTTTTATGGAAAGTCTTTCACTTTCAATCCTACCATAGTCCGTGTTTAACACACACCGAGATCATTTACAGTTGAAGCACAGAGATCTTTCAATCCTACCATAGTCCGTGTTTAACTGGACTTGAAGGAAAGGGCTAAAGAGGTATATCTTTCTCTTTCAATCCTACCATAGTCCGTGTTTAACATCATTGCAATCAATCGGATTTGGTTTTTTCAGTGGGTTCTTTCAATCCTACCATAGTCCGTGTTTAACAAGTTATCAAGGTGAGGGAATATGGAAGGAAAAGAACTTTCAATCCTACCATAGTCCGTGTTTAACTCTTCAAATTCAGTCATTTCCCTCCCTCCTGTCCATCCTTTCAATCCTACCATAGTCCGTGTTTAACAAGGTGCTGAATTCCAGCTCAGTGAATGTTACCCGTTCTTTCAATCCTACCATAGTCCGTGTTTAACCTGCCGAGACCGCAACATCACTCCTTGTTCCTTCAATCTTTCAATCCTACCATAGTCCGTGTTTAACTCTATATTTCCAATCACCATTCCACCATGCAAATGTCTTTCAATCCTACCATAGTCCGTGTTTAACCAAAAAGAGCGAGCGAAAGAAAAAGAAGAAATAGAACCTTTCAATCCTACCATAGTCCGTGTTTAACAGCCTCTGATATTTCTCATTTCCCCGTATATCGGGGATCTCCTTTCTCCCTCAGCGATGCCTCCTCTCGAATCTATGATCATGCTCCCCATATATAAAGGTTGCCGACGATTGAATCTTATGATAATATTGAACATCTTCCGTATTCAGTTTTCTTATTAATATAGATTACAATAACGGAGAGGACAGACATTTTGAAAATGCTGGAGGCGAGCAGTAGAAATAAGAAAATTTCAATTTAATAAATTAATCTCAGATAATGGTTGAGATTGATCTTTTTTCATATTGTCTCAGTTTTCAGTTGATCCTTCGTTCTAAAAATATACAATCTCACAGAATCTTCTCCTTCATTTATGATTCTTTTGATGTCATGCTTTATTTGTTGTGAGTCTGTAAGTTCTCCCTCCTGAGTTCTGCACCCAATTAAGGTATTTGAGTAAATAATGGTATATTTTCGCCACGCGCTCCACATTCACATCATACACGATTATGACATACATTTTCTATTCTCCGCTTCCTATTCACTGTCTCACATCCTCACATCCCCGCAGCCACGAGCTTCTGCGGAGCTCATTCATTTCTTCCCTCCACTACCACCAGATAACAAACGGCTTATATTTTTTTGTGCTGAGCAGATGTTTCATTTATAGCACTCCAGTCTGATAAGCCTCTGATATGATACTATCCTCTCCCATTCCGTTTATACCATTACGCATGAGCGTCCCGTTAAACTTGCCTCTGATATGATACCATCCTCCCCCATTCCTCAATAAACTGCGACCTCTCTCATTCAGCAAACACGCATTCAGATCGCTCACAAAATCATTATCACAAAGCATGTTCATGTTCACAAGCTTGAATATCACACGATCAACGAGGAATGGCTTGAATACTTCCGCAATGTCAAGAGCGAGTGAGAACCTCCGCTCAAAAGGCTCATGCAAATAGCTTATCGCAGGATTCAGCTGCGTGTTGTTTCAGTCAGCACCGTATAGCAGTGAGTTACCGAAGCTTAGCGTAGGAGTTTCAGTCCTTGTTTTAAATCTGAAACCCTCCAATATCTCCAGCTCTGAAAGTGTATGGCTCCTTCCAATACCATAAGCTGCGTTATCCTTTCCGTCTCAGGCGATGGAGTAAATCAAGCTATTTATCATTTCCATTTCACCTCTCACATTCCTGTGTTCCAGAGTATTCAGGTAGTATTCAATGCGCATGATGTTCATCGTTTCCTTCTTTTCTCTGTATGAGATGTCGTAGCCAGCTATATGAAAGTATGAGATGTCGTAGCCGGCCATATGAAACGATGTCTGATGTGCGTTCCATCGTCACGAAATGCGAGAAAAGCCACATGCATACAACATAATAGTTCATCTGCGTGCCATTGAAAAACCTTTAAAAGTGTGCTTATCTCTTCGTTTTTCTCTTTCTATATCCTCCTTCCTCCTCCCTCCGCTTGCCTTATCTTGCCCTATCTTACTTCTTTCTTCAATTTCATCAGGCAATCCAACATCATCAAAGCAATCCGACATCATCCCTTTGCAGAAATCCATGATTTCTTTTTATCATAATGAAAAAATTGCAGAGATGCAATGGTTTTGAAATGACATGCACGGAGATTTAAAGAAAAGAGCCTTTTGGGCAGCCAAGGGTGAAGCTTTGTGTGAATCTTAAAACATCTTGGAGAGTGTCAATATATGCAATGAGAGTGTATAATGCATGCGAGAGTGCGATTCCTCTGCCACAATCATGGAGGCTCCGACATCATCCGGTCTGCCCAGAAGGCTGAGGTTAATGTAAGATGATCTCAAAAATTCTTTTATAAATCCGCTCCACTTGAGATCATGTCTGTTATGCAAATTTGATTTTACATTTTCAATCTACATTTTTTAGGAAAAATTATTTACAAATCTAATTAATTCATTATAATAGAGGGGAAAAAAATGCATGCAATGGATATCTCCGCCCATTTTTTGCAGCACTGTATGGCATCTGAGCATGTGAAGCAGCGGAAAGGTGATAAGAAGTGAGAACGGATGAAATGAGCAGGATTTTGAGAGATTTGGAAAGGCTGTTGAGAAAATTATCCGCGGAAGAATGTAACAGGATGACAGTGGAGGATATAGAGAGGAATTTTGAGGAGATAAAGCGTGAATTGGGGCGATGGTTCTGTGAGGATGCCAAGATATTCATCGCTTCTTGATGCATGTGCGTTTGCAGCGGATGGATGCGACGCATAGGAGGAACATGCGCTGTAACATGCGCTGTCAATATCTTCAGCATCTGGCTAAAATCTAAAAATTTCGGGATAATTCTTAAATTCCTAAAAATTTTAGAGTAAAATTTTTGAGTTTCTAATTTTGATTATTTTGAATATGATGCGAGGCGTGATGCTGAATGTGGCAACTGTTGTTTTAATAATGCTTTTATCAGTGCCTTTTTCGTTTTCAGCTCAGTTTTTACTTTCAGCAGCGTCACACGCACCGGGCGCAATGCAGAAAGCAGAGGCACAGACAGAAACTGTGCAAACATCAAAGACGCCAAGTGGCGAAATCGCAGATGCAGCTGGAAGTGAAGGAGATATAAGTGAGAAAAATGGAGTGGGCATCCTCATAATCGCACACGGCAGTCCCAGTGAGACATGGCGCGAGCCTGTTCGTGAGGTTTTTCGCAGAGTTGCTTCAGAGCTTCCATATCCTGTTGAGCTTGGATTTCTTGAATTTGTGCCTGATGAGACGATAAACATAGCGGTTGACAGGCTGAACGAGCATAATGTCACGAAAATTGTAGCGGTTCCTCTGTTCATCTCGTCGCACAGCGGTCATATTGAGGAGATAAAATATGTTCTACGCCTTCGAGAAACGCCTCCAGAGTCAGAAGTGCTTACTTTCGTTGAAGGCGAGCCTGTCCGCCGTTCTGTCCTCGCAGTGGAAGGAAAATGCATAATTCGCCGTGAATATCTGACGCCTGCGCTCACAGTGAAGCATACGGAGGAAGATGAACTGGTTCCAGTGAACACAACAGCAGAAATCGTTCTTACGGATGCGTTGGACAACAGCTCATTGCTCGCACAGACGCTTGCGGAGAACGCAGCAGAGCTCATTTCTGAGGCGGAGAACGAGACAGTTGTCTTCGCATCTCACGGCACATTCAACGCCTCTTACTTTGAAAAATGGATTGCAGACCACGAGTCGCTTGCGGAGCAGATAAAACTCATTCTGAGGCATCGGAAGGGCATTCCAATTGAGGATGTGCGCTTCGGTTTCATTCATCTGCCCGTCGTGGACAACAAAACGATGCATCCAGAGCTTGGACTGCGAGCGGTTGTGGAGAATGTGAGCGTGAACTCAACGCCTGTCGTCGTTGCGAACATGGTGAGCGTTGGCTTCTTCACGAAAAAATACATTCCGATGCTTCTTGAAAACCTGACATACAAATACAACGGTAGCAGGGCGCTCTGCCCTCACGAAAATATTGTGAAATGGGTGGAGATTTCAGCGAACAGGGAGATTTCAACATTTGTCCTGCAGATTTACGACTGCGACGGAGAAACGCTTTTGAACATCACAATTGAGGAGGTCGGCGATGGCGAAATCTGTCCTTGCGTTGCGTCGGCGTTCAGAGCCACGCAGCTCGCATTTTCAATATTTGAAATATTTGAGAGGCCAGTGAGAGGAGACATTGAAGTCATCTGCGCTCACCCCTCAAAGGGGCATAGACAGACATTTGAATACATTTTTGGCGGCGAGAATTTGAGAATTGAGCCTCCTGCGGGAACGGACATAGTGAATTTGAGTGTTGAGAACTACGCATACACATTCATTCAAAGGTCAAGCGGGCATGAAGTTCGTGTTGAAGCGAGGGAAGACATATTCCCAGAGCGATTCTTTGATCTGAGAAAGAAATGCAAAACTGGAACGGCGACATCTGAGGAGAAGAAAGCGTTCAAATATGCAAAGGATGATTTGAAATCTGCGTTCCTCTACCTCCCAGAAACACGTGTGTTCAAAGTGAACATTCATGAAATTCGTGAGAGGGTGCCTGTGCTTTCGCCGGTCGGAATTGTCATGATGTCAGCGATTCTCGCCGCACTCACTCTGATCGCTCTGATAAGCCGCAGAAAATTGTGAGTTTTTCTTTTTTTCTTTTTTGTTGATTGATTTTTTATTTTTATTTTCATTTTTATTTCATCATCATCATTTTTATTTTTCAGGCATTTCAGATAAACGGAACCGCGAAGGCGATCGCCGGGAGGAAGTCTCGTGGATGTGCTGAAAGTGCTGTGAACAGATGATAATGCATTAAAAATTTTAATACAGAGCGAGACTTCCTTCTTTTTTGGCAATTTTGACTGCATATTTGAATATTGTGGCACTGATAGGAATCAAAATGATGGAAAACAAAATTAAAGCGAATATATCAGGAGCCAATGCTCTCAGGGAGTGGCCCTGCAATAGAGCAAGTCTCATCGCCCTTAATGAATAAGTGATGGGCAACAGATGGGAAAAATTTTGCAGCCATTCAGGAAGAACTGTTATGGGGTAGAACACGCCTCCAAGAAGTCCGGACAATGTGCTGAATGCCCAATTTATTGGGTCGCCCTGTTTGAAAATCATGATAAAGCTCGCTGAGATTATTCCGATACAGCTGAAGCATATGATCGTCAGGGCGAGGACAAGCAATGCGCCGAAAATATTCGCGCTGCTCATGTTCACATCAAACAGGAACACGCCTATGAGCAGATATGCCATCACCCTTATGGAAGTAAATATGAAACTCCAGAGAGATGATGAGATGATGATGAAATGAGTGCTTGTCGGCGTCAAGAGCACCGCCTCCAGAGTTCCCATCACCTGCTCACTCCTTATGCTTCCCGAGAAACTTCCCAATCCCGTCGTCAGATAACCCGAGAATGCAATACCTATAAGCACAAAGGAGAAATAATCACCTCCATAAGGTTCAAGATAGGGTATGGAAGCACTGCCAAACATCTTCGCTATAAAATAAAAAGTCAGGACGGAGAGAAAAATGCCAAATAATTGCAGAAAAAAAGAGAATTTATAGCTTATTGCCATCATGAAATCCCTTTTAACGAATGCAAGTGCTTTAACAATCGCATCAGAATTTTTATTCATAGCCTCCTCACACATTCACGGTTTTTAAATTCCATCCCTCCTCCCTTTTGCTTTTTGTTCAATTTCTTCCATCATGTTCCGTTTCTTTTTCTTCCATCATCCTCAATTACTTTGAATATATCATCAATAACTATCTCCTTTCTACTACATGCATATATCTTACCGCCCGCCTTCACAATTTCCTCTATTATATACGGTAAAATTTCCCTGCTGATGAGATGTATCTCTATTAACGCAGAATCGGATTGAAAATGACACGAAAAATTGACAATATTGTCAAAATTTCTCAGTGTATGAGAGTTCTTCTGTTGATATTTTTCACTTCTATGACATATATTTCTCCTCTTCCCGCCATCATCTTCCTGAGCTCATTTACTGTTCCATACGCTTTTATCTGCTTATTGATGAAGGCGATCCTGTCGCATAACTGCTCTGCCTCAGTCAGGTTGTGAGTGGACAGGAAAACAGTTTTTCCCTGCTCTCTGACAATTTTCTCGATAAAATCTCTCAGATTTTGAGCGGCGATGGGATCCAAGCTCTTTGTAGGCTCATCCATGAACAGTATTTTTGGATCATTTAACAGAGCTCTCGCGATTGCCAATCGCTGTTTCATGCCTGCGGAATAGCTGTAAAACCTGTCATCTGCTTTCTCTTTCAATCCAGCGAATTCCAGCACTTCGTCTATTCTCCTCTGCGCTTCAGAAGGAGACAGATTGTAAAGATGGGCGAAGAATTTCAGGTTCTGCCTGCCTGTCAATCTCCAGTAGAAACTCCGCTCTTCACCCGTAACAAGACCGATGGATGTCTTCACTTCTTTCTCCTCTTTAACGATATCATGGCCATCTACAAATGCTTTTCCGCTTGTTGGCAGGATTAAAGTGCATAACACCTAAGGTTGTTTTTCCCGCTCCATTTGGTCCAAGAATGCCAAATATTTCTCCCTCTTTAACCTTTATACTCACATCTTTGAACGCTATGACCTCCCTTTTCCTGAACGGATGCAACAATAACTCCGTGAATCCCCTCACATGAACAAACTTTTTTGTCAAATTGAAAGTTTCAATCATATACGATGTCATCGCCTCTCCATCTCATTGACATCTATTCATTGCCATCTGTTCATTGTCAGCAGATTGTTTGACCTTAATATATGGTTGAGACAAACGATAAATACTGGAAATATATCATTGAAAAAGCATATAATCATGGCGTCAGCTCATTACTCTATCATAATTTGACGAAAATAAGAAAATTTGAGGAAGAATTTGGAGTGCCTGAAGAAAGAAAAACAGAGGGAAAAATACTATATAATAATAAAATTAAATAAAATAATATAATTAACACTTTTTATCACTGTGCTCCTGCGGTCAGGACTGTGCAGAACCGAGTAAGCAGCGTGAATATCAAGGTGAGAAATTTGACATCAATTGTCGCACAGCAGATGATGTGTGTGAAAAGTGTGGTCTTTTCATAAAAAGTGAGCATTCATCAAATTTTCGCAGGCGAGAGCGACTTTCAGCAGTTTTTCCTCCTCAAAATGCGAAGCGATCAGTTGCATTCCCACGGGCAGTGGTGAGAGTGCGCAAGGTATAGAAATTGCGGGGACGCCTGCGAGATTTATTGGAACTGTGTTGACATCCACGAGATAAAGCGAAAGCGGATCTTTTATTCTTTCCCCAAGTCTGAAAGGGGTCATAGGCATTGTAGGCGTTGCAAGCACATCGTATTTCCTGAAAGCAGATTCAAACTCACGCTTAACGAGTGTGCGCACCTTGAGCGCTTTGAGGTAGTATCGCCCGTAATATCCCGCGGAGAGTGCGAAGGTGCCGAGGATTATGCGACGTTTCACTTCTTCACCGAATCCTTCGCCTCTTATGCGGGAGAAAGTTGTGTGCCAGTCATCATCTCTGTTGAGGCGCAATCCATAGCGAAGTCCGTCGTAGCGGGCGAGGTTTGATGATGCCTCAGACATTGCGATGATGTAGTAAGCGGCGAGCGCATATTTCATGGTGTCCATGTGCATCTCTTCATAAGAAGCTCCTTCATCCTCAAGTGCGTGAATCGCACTCCAAAAAGCACGCTCAACATCTTTTGAAATTCCATGAACAAACTCTGCCGGAACTCCTATTCGCAATCCTTTCAATGAGGAGATCGCATCATCCCCGCTCATACCCAGAACGGAATCTGCGTTGAAATTTGTCCGCGCATCGCTCGGCGGAAGCTTCACCTGCGTGCTGTCCCTGCGATCCTTCAGTGAGATCACATCAAGCAGCAGTGCAACATCTCTGACGGATGATGCCATCGGTCCTATCTGCTCAAGTGAGTTCGCATACGCGATGAGCCCGTATCTGCTCACAAGACCGTAAGTTGGCTTCAGCCCGACCACACCGCAGAATGCAGCAGGACAGCGAATAGAGCCTCCAGTGTCAGAGCCGAGTGCAATTATCGTTTCTCCCGCAGCTATAGCCGCTGCGCTCCCACCTGATGAGCCTCCCGGAACTCTGCTCGTGTCATGCGGGTTGAGCGTCGGACCGAAGTAACTGGTTTCGGTTGTTGAACCCATGCAGAACTCATCCATGTTCGTCTTTCCCACGATTATCGCACCCTCCTCCCTAAGCGCAGCAACCACAGTCGCATCAAATGGCGGAACATAATCATTGAGAATCCTTGACGCGCATGTTGTTCGTATCCCGCGTGTGGATATGCAATCTTTTACCGCAACAGGCACGCCAAGCAGTTTCCCACATCCACTTTTACCCCCTTCTCTCCTGTCAATTTGAACGGCTTCATCAAGCGCCTTGTCATTCAATGTGATGTAGCAGTTCAGCTCACTGCTTCTTATACGCTCGTATATCTCGTGCAGAATCTCCTCACAATTCTCACCGGATCTCACACGCTCACTCATATCCACCGCACTCAGCATCGTGCGCCGCATTTCACACATGCAACAGTATAAAAGAGAGCAAGAGTATAAAGAACCAACAAAGAACTGCCTCGCCCTGACTCCATTTCCATCCCTGCAAATACACTCCGGAAGTTCGGGGAGCTCAGTGCAGAATTCAATCAAGTGCAGTGCTGCATCGCTGAGAAGGGGTGGGTAGCTGTGATGGAAAGGTGCTTCAGGCTGATGTGGTGAGCCATTGTCGTTAGCCGGGCAGATTGCCTTGGGCGGAGAGGAACATGAGGACGACAATAATTACGACCGAGAATTGAACATGCAAAAACCAATGCCGACAGCTTACGCTACTGAACTGGTATGCAACATAAATATGATTAAATATGACTAGTTACCATATACTTCATGGTCAACAAAAAGTATGAGGTTAAACTCACCACAGAAGACAAAGGATACCCGCAGCAATTCGTATCAAAAAGAGATCTGCAAGAGAATTTCAGCGTGCATGGATTCTGCTTTTAGCAGATAAAGGTAAAACTGACAGAGAAATAAGTAAACTCCTTAATAAGTGAACTCCTTAATGTCTCAAAAAGGACCGTGGAAAGGATAAGAACAAGGTATGTTAATGATAGTTTGAATGCAATTTACGATAAACCAGGGCCAGGACAAAAAGCTGTCATCTTCCCAAGAAGCGCAAATTATAGCAATTGCATGCAGTGATGCTCCTGAAAGCAGGGAAAGATGGACATTAGAACTGCTGAGGAAAGAAGCAATAAAGATGTTGACAATATACAGAACCCATCAGGATCCTGCTGAAGAAACATAATCTAAAGCCCTGGTTAAAATGGCGTATCTCAGAATTAACCGATGAATTCATAAAGCAAATGAACAGAATACTTGAGTTGTATGAAAGACCATACAATCCTGAGGAGCCAGTAATATGCTTTGATGAGAAGAGCAAGCAACTTCTTGCCTCGAACTCCATTACCAATGAGATCGGGAATGCCTGAGCGTATAGATTCAGAATAAGGAATGGAACAGCAAACATATTTGTGATGGTAGAACCTAAGGCAGGTCTTAGGTACACAATTGTGAGAGAGAGAAGGAAAAAGGAGGACTCCTCATTATAGAGAGACTCGTGGACATCTACAAGGTTAATAAAATTCATAACACATAGTCATGGATAACCTGAATACTCATTCTGAGAAATCTCTTATTACCTCTGATAAAAAGAAGGCGGAGAAAATGAAGAATGTTGTTTTCCATTACACTCCAAAACATGGTAGCTGGACATGGCTGAGATTGAAATAGGAGTTATAGAAAGTCAGTGCCTTAAGAGGAGGATTCCTGATATTGATACTATGGAAAAATGAGTGCATGGCAAAATGCAAGGAATGAACAGAGAGCAAAGATTAACTGGAGATTTACGAGGGAGAAGGCAAGTAAGAAGTTTAAGCTTAACTCGAAATAGATGTTGGAGTACTATTGCCTCAAAATCATAGTTAAATGATATATGTTGTGAAATTACAAATGAAGAGGGGAACAAACTCAAATTGGATACAGCAGGGACATAGTGGAAGTAAAAATTTGCATATGCTCAAGCAATGAAAGTTCCGGAAGATTGATTTAAACTTAAGTCCAATGCTGATGTCGCTTTGAGCCGGGGATTTGCCTTTTCAATGGCTCTTTCAAAGTTGAGAGATTATGTGATTGAGAGAGGAATATAGAATAGGCATAGAATGAATAGGGCAAATCCTGAGAGAGGAGAATAAAACACACCAATACAGGAGAACCAAGACATTGAAAGAATCAAACGATCCTGATTACGAGTTTAGGCGGAGAGATAGATACAGCCTCCAAAGGATGGAAGAGTAATATGCTTTGATGAGGACCTCCTGAGGTGAAGTCGGGAGAGAAATGGGACAGTCAGGAGAGAAATGGGGATGAAGCCACATACATAGGTTTAAGTCTTCTCCGCTTTCGAAAAAGAAAAAGAATAAGATGAGCACATCAAAAGGAGGGAGAGATGAAGCACAGTTCTCAGATTATTGTTTGATTTTGATGAGAGACCGCAATCATTGACAAAAGAATGATTGGTGTGAATGTGGATTTTCTTCCTGCTTTCTTCCTGCGAATGATGGCTCAACATGATTGAACATCCCCCTATAATCATTCCTCAAGTCACAGGGGGCTGACATGGGAAAAATCATCTTGAGGAAGTGAGAAGAATGAGAAGAATTGAAAATATACTCAAGATGAAGAGCCACCAGTTGTGGCTGGCGCATCGTCACTGGACTGATGGCTCATTCACAGAAGCGTGTCACGCACCCATATACCTCGCCTGCGAACGACTTCTCCGACGACTTTGGCATCCTTCAACACTTTCAGCGCTGTTTTCTCCTCTGATGGTGGTATAGCGACTGCAAATCCCATTCCGCAATTGAATGTTCTGAACATTTCAGCTGTTTCAATGCGCCCGCACTCCTGCAGAAACTCAAATATAGGCTGAGGAGGCAGCGGATCATATATGTCATAGCCTATTTCATCCCTGTCAGAAAGCCGTTTTAGCTTGAGGAATCCGCCGCCTGTGATGTGTGCAAGTCCATGCACATCGCTGCATACATCAAGAAATGAGAGTATCTCCGTGTATATTCGTGTGGGAGTGAGCAGCTCTTCGCCTATGGTGCGTTCGGTGTTCATGGGAAAAGGGTCATTGAGCGAGAAACCGGCTTTCTGAACGACTGTGCGGGCTAATGTCAAGCCGTTGCAGTGAATTCCGCACGAAGGGATACCGATTATCAGATCGCCCACATCAGCTCTCGGATGTATGACGCGCTCTCTTTTGACAACTCCGACGCATGTTCCTGAAAGGTCGTAGCCACGCACTATCTCAGGAAGCGAAGCTGTCTCTCCGCCCGCCCATTGCACTGATGCCATCTCCACTCCACGTCGCAATCCCCTGCCCATCTCGGCAGCAACACGCTCGTCAAGATGCTCCGCTGCAATATAATCCACAAAACACACAGGATTCGCACCAACGCACAGCACATCATTCACATTCATAGCAACGCAGTCTATCCCTATGGTGTCCCATTTCTGCAGTGCAGCCGCTACAAGTATTTTCGTGCCCACACCGTCCGTGGATATCGCCATCATCAGATCGCATCCCGGAATCTCAACGAGCGATGCGAATCCCCTGCCTTCGTATGTGAGCGCACGGATAAACGCAGCCTCCTTCGCAATATCAACACCGGCTTTCGCATATGTCCAACCCTCCTCTGCTCGTTCCCTCATCCTTATTCATTCCCTCCCTCAAAAGAAATCACACCCTCACACACTGCACCTCATCACTCCGCAACCGCACAGCGCGCCCACGCGCCAGCACGGATGACGGGATGATGGAGGATGGAGAGAGGGGGAATTGGAGAGTTGGAGAAATGATGGAGGATGGAGGATGGAGGATAGAAAGAGAAAAAACAATGGAAAAACAATGGAGGGGAAATCAAAGGGAGTGTATGCACTCGTCATTGCGAACAGCCGGGATATAAGCATTGAGATCGGGCATGCGCGGCGCGTGATGGAATTTCGCAGAGGATATTACGCATACATCGGTTCCGCGTTGTCGGGATTGGACAGGCGGATAGAGAGACACATGCGTGATGACAAAAAACTGCACTGGCATATTGATTTCATGCTCGCCGCACAACCGGTGAGAATTGTGATGGTTTTTGTTGGCAGAACAGAGGAGCGAAAGGAGTGCGAGATTGCTGCTCACATGTCAGCTGTCATGGAGCCTGTGAAGGGTTTCGGATGCTCAGACTGCTCGTGCATATCCCATCTTTTCTTCTCACCCCATCTGAACACACTCATATCAGCAGTCCGATCAAGCTTCCTCGCCGCAGGAGTTGATGTGTCACCATTCAGTCACCCTTCACAACGCACAACGTGACAACGTGACAACATGACAACATGAAACAATGATGAGATGGAGAAGAGATGAGATGGAGGAGAGATGAGCTGAAGGAGAGATATGAAAGAGAGACATGAGAGATGAGTGTGCTGGAGGAACTGATGAAGAAATGTGTTCTTGAGAAGGAGGAGTGGCGAGGGAGGGAGAGGGAGGTGCATCATGCTTACGGCTGCATGCCTGAGGAGCGTGATATGCGAGACATCATTGAGAACGGCATTGTCGTCATAGACAAACCTGCAGGACCGACATCACATGAGGTTGTAGTGTGGGTGAAGGAAATTCTGGGCGTCGGTAAGGCGGCGCATGCGGGCACTCTTGACCCAAATGTGACAGGTGTCCTCCCAATTCTGCTTGGAAAGGCAACGAGGCTGTTGAACATTTTCGTGAGCGGACACAAAGAGTATGTGTGCGTGATGCATCTTCATGACAGTGTCAGCGAATCTGATCTGAGGCGTGCATTCAGCGAGTTCGTCGGCGATATATATCAGCGACCTCCATTTAGAAGTGCTGTCCGCAGGCGTGTGCGTGTGAGAAAGGTGCATCACATCAGTGTGGATGAGATTTCCGGAAGAAATGTGCTTTTCACAGTGCGATGCGAGGCAGGCACATATGTGCGAATGCTCTGCCATCATATCGGGCTCGCGCTCGGCGTCGGCGCTCACATGCTGCAACTTCGCAGGACATTTTCATTTCCTTTCTCCGAGAGAGAATGTGTGAGGCTTCACGACCTCAAGGATGCATATGCTTTCTATGAGGAAAACAATGATGAGAAGCAGCTGCGTGAATTCGTTAAACCTGTTGAAACTGCGATTTTGCGGCTTGATATGCCGTGTGTCGTTCTGAAGGACACTGCTGTTGATGCGATATGTCATGGTGCGAGCCTGTATGCACCCGGCATTCTCCGCATATCGGAGCGCATAGAAAAGGGAAATCAAGTCGCCTTATTCACAAGAAAGGGGGAGGCAGTCGCTGTAGGCATTGCGGAGATGGGAGGAGATGAAATGCTGAACGCGACAGAAGGAATTTGCGTGCGCGTTGAAAAGGTGCTTATGAAAGCCAACACATATCCGAGCGTCTGGCATTAATATTAATATTAATATTTCTCCAATCTGTGTATCACTGTCGACTGTTCAATCCCCAGTTGCTCTGCTATTTCCTCAACACTCTTGTTCTCATCCCGCAGCGCATATATTCTGGATGTCTGCTCAGCCTTTTCCTTCTTGCGCTTTGCGATATCTCGTATTGTTGAGAGATCCGCTGAGGTTGTTTTGAGCAGTCCCTCCTCTTCAATCTCTGTGAAAACCCTTTCTCCATGTTCCGTCCTGATTATGACAGTTGAGAATCCCTCGGGAGAGCCGTCACATCCAACCGAAATATCAGCAAGTTCAGATGCAAAATCCTCACACAGCAGGCAGTGCCGGGGCACCCACTTCTTCACCTCAGTTATCGGAATTGAGAGAGTCTCATCGTCAAAATGCACCAGCATGGCATCCTCAACAACACTGAATTTCCGCACGGCTGAGATGTCATGCATGATGCTCTCAACATATCTCCTGAGCGCATCATATTCATAATTCTCACGACAGAAAAGCCCTATTACAAATTTTATGGCGGGCGCAAGCTCAAATTTCATACGCTGCAGATGTCTCACCCCTCTCACATGACACGGCATACCGACAACACATATGCGATCAAGATAATCATCAAGAACAGCATCACGGATGAGCATCAGGTTCGGTGATATGCCGAATTTTGTCTTTCCCGCCGCAAGCACATCATCAACATCCTTCGCAACCGATGGAAGAGGTGCCCAGCCGTCCTGCTTCCTCACGACAATTGCACCGTCAACATATGATTTCATGAGATGCTTCAGTATCGTTGAAACAACGCCACCGTCCTGCGCATTCCTCACAACCTCCTCATCTTCAGACCTTGCAGCAACTATCCGCCTGTAAACTCCGAGAAAGCGATCTCGCCTCTTCTCGCCAAACACTTCATCATCTCCTATCTCACCACGAACGGGACATGCCTCATAACATATCAAACAATCTTCACACGCCGCTTTTCTCTCCGTGCGCAGAGGCTCTCCCGCCCACTCAAGATGGCGGAGAAGGCATGCTGATATGCAGGCACCGCAGAATGTGCATAACTTCCGATCCACTACATCCGCACGCAACCTCTCATATCCTCCCATCCCATTCACATTGCTCACCCTCTCTTATCAAATGCATCGGACATGCTCTAATAAAGCGAGTGGCAGGTGAGGGGATTCAACCATGAGTGCCTCCCGCTCCATTCTCCTCGCAACAATGCGATTTGGTTATGATAAATAACCAAAAATTTATGGTAAATAAAATATGTATGCAATGCAGAAACTACGATTTAAAAATAAAAAATGATTTATTCCTATCTTATGCTGTTCATTGCAGCGACAATTGAAAGCAATCCCGCCAGTGCAATCCTGTGTCAATGCTGCTGGTGGCGGTGAGGAGAAGCGGAGCAACCTTTTGAGGGATAAGCACTCGGTGCACGGGATTTCCCATAGCAACCTGTCCAAAATCCATTGGCGTTTTTACTATGGCATCCTCATAGTCAGCTTGCCAGTCATGCCCGCATCTCATATTCCATCATCTATCGTTTATCGTTTTATCTATCTTGATCATTCTCAGCGCTTTCATCCGTAAGATATGCCCCACTTATTTTGTTGTGGGACTTGGTCATACTTTGGGGCTGATCAGCAACTCGGGCAGCGTCAACACAAAGCCCAGCTGAAGGCTCTTCCATAATTTTATTGATTTTATCTTAACTTTCCGCTGCTTTCTCTTGCGAAAGCGATGGGATACGGCGAGGCAGAGGGGGGTGCAGGAGGTGTGTTTTCGGTTTCTTACAACTGAAGAAGGAGTTGCTCATCTGCTATCTTCACTATCATCCTATCTCTGCTGTGAAGTGTCGCGGGAAAGGAACTATAAAGCAGAAGATTCGCGAAATTTGCGATACACTTAACTGTGAACATACATCAACGGAAACAACCGCTTAAAAATGGCAAAATCCAAGATGATGAATCAAAAGTTGAAAGAACAGAAAAGGAGAAGAAAGCTTCGCCACTTCACTCAATTAGCTACTATTGACAAAGCAAAAAAAAGAGAAAAAGTTTCAGATATGAGAATGGTCTGTTATCTTGACTAAACACGACATCATACCTCTCACTGCTTGTTTCAGCGCTGAGAATGTGCGGAGAAATCGCTCTCCGCGATAGGTGAACAGGGCGCATCTTAACGACAATACAATGGAACAGCCCTTTGTTGAACACAGGAGGATGGAGAAGATGTCCATTCACAGCGCACTGTTTTGTTGAGGAAGGTATACTGAACCTTTATGCATTCAGAGGATGGTGTTGAAAGCACAGGAAACGAGAGGATACGACCACACTCCTTATGCATTGAGAGCAACACAATCGCAACATGTTGAGGGATGAGATGAAACATTTGTGAATGAAGTCATACTCACACGGCATCTCCGACATCAGGTGACTTGGCGCAGAACGCATGAAAAACGGGGAACTCAAGCCCTTGAAAGGCGGATAGTCGGAAATTCTGTTTTGAGACTGGAGGCGGGTGGCACCGTCAGATAGGCATATGAGGCAACAGATCCTTAAGTCCTGGGAGGCGGAAACGATAGGGGATGGGATTGGAGAATGTCACTTCTCTCTGAATCAGGAAGCCCTGCCACATGATGGTTCACTTAGCTCTACTGCGGATTGTGTGAGGTTCTACTGCGGATTATATGAGATAGCAAAATCCCATAACTTATGGCTAAACCCTAACCCTCATAAAGAGCAGCAAGATCATGTCCTGATTCTCTCTTTGATTCTCTCTCAAATCATTCTCTCTTAAACATTAACTTGCTATGATGTGGAAGATTGTCGCTGAGAGGGCTTACAAGCTGCTATGAGGGTTGTCGTGGTGGCTCTGGAGAGAGGCGTTTTCATAATATCAGAGGACTTCCTGTGACCACAATTATGGAAACATGCAAAGTTCAGATCTATGGCTCACATCAACCCTCTCGCAAGGCAGGTTTCCCCAGCCTCAATGATCCTGAGATGGCTTATTCCCTCCTCATTCCATCGGGGATATATTCCATCGGGCCTATTTGGCAACATATAAAAGCAGGTGGTGGGAATGCGTGTCGCGTTGAAGCTTGGATACATAGGCACAAACTATCACGGCTTCCAGATACAGCCAGATGTTCCAACAGTGTCTTCTGTCATACTGAACGCGCTTGAAGAGCTCAACATAATAGAAAACAGGCACACTGCTGCATTCTCATTTGCCGGTAGAACCGACAGGGGAGTTCATGCAATATCACAGGTCATCTCTTTTGAGACGAAAAATCCGGATATCTCCGTTCGTATGATCAACAGCGCACTTCCAGACGACATATTTGTGATAGCAATGGCATATCCATATCAGAAATTCAATGCGAGGAAAGATGCTTTATGGCGTGAATACAGGTATTTTCTTCTTGATGCGGATTCCTCACTCAACATAGAAAGCATGCGCATCGCATCATCATCCCTTATAGGTGTGCATGATTTCAGAAACTTCGCTGAAAGAGACAGGGAGGAGAAAACAACAGTCAGGCATGTTCTCCGCATAGACATAAAAAGAGATGGAAAATTCATCATAATAGATGTCCGCGCACACAGCTTCCTCCGAAAGATGGTGCGTAAGATGGTAACCGCGCTTAAAATCGTAGGCGAATGTGAAAAACCGCCTGAGTGGCTCTCATATCTGTTGCATTCCCCACAGCATCACCACATCGCACCAGCACCTGCATGCGGTCTGCTGCTGAGAGATGTGAAATATAACATAGAGTTTGAGTACGACGAATACGCACTAAACAGACTGAAAGAAAAGCTGAAAAATGAAATTTTTAATAATCTCACATTGTCTGCAGTGTTTGAGGACATGATATGTTGCTGCAAATTCCCTTGATGATCATATTAGATATAAATAGGCACGCCCAAATCGCGGCCAAACAATGGGATTTTATATGCAATATATCTATGCAATATATCGAAATAAATAATGCGATATGCGCTCAGCTGTGATCAGATAATGACGAAAAGAAATCATGATTAAGTGCAACCTATCACCCAAGAATTTATCAACCAAGAACTTCTCAACCCTCCTTTTTGCAAATGATAATGACTCCGCTTAAAGCTTCAGCAATCGTTTCCTTCAGCTCTTCCGTATTAAGGTTTTCAGAAACTGTTCTTTTAAATTCCATTTTCAATCGGATTTATCAGTAGAGTGAGGAGGGAGGTGACGCAATTTTCATTTTCTCAGCCCCCTTTCTCACCTGCCATGATATGTCCTGAAATTGTCCACGATCCTTTTCTTTTGACCCTCTCTTATCCAGAAACGCTGTAAAGTCTTCAGCTTTATCGAAACTCCACCACTCTCTCTCTCCATACAATAGAACCCTGCATAGCTTAGAGATAGAAACTCAACGGGTAAAGCTCCTCTTGCTGTGCGTTCGCTTCAACCGCCATCTCATCCGCACCAATTCCAGCCTGATCCAGGTTTTATCTTTTATCGGGTTTTCTGTAATCCTTTATCTCAAAAGATTTTTCTCCCTGCCACGACATGTGATTCCAAATTCTGATGAGCTCTCGGACTTTTCCTTCTTCGTATGGGAATCCTTTTTCTTTGGCATGAGTTCTTCCCTCTTTTCTTTTGTTTAGAAGGTCTTCCTCCAAATTCGGGAATCGGATTAATAACCTCTGGAACCTTCTAAACCATGCGTAGCCTGTTACTCCTACCAATTCGGCAGCTTCTTCAACGCTCATCCCTCTGTGATGAATTCTTTCAAGCTTGTGTCTTTCCCGAGTTGATCCTTTCATCGGGTTCTTCTGCTGAAGTGTTTTCAGATTCGTAGAATCGTTTTCTGCCCATGGATTTTGTTTTTTTACTTTAGTATAAGAAAATAGTTTTGCTCGAGACCGTAATAATAAAAAAAGAGGGCGCCGATTCATATCCCTCTTCGCTTTGATTTCTTCTCGCTTTTGGCGAGAGCGAGTCATGCAACCTGGGCCAGTTATGAGAATGGTATCTATGAATTCAGTGCAGTTTATCATCTATTGTCTGTTTTAAGGGAGGAAGTGCGGTGAATCAGGTAATCTTTTTGTATGTTTTTGGAATTGGAATGATTGTTTTGTATATATTCCCTCATAACCTTTTTGCTTCCGCTCCCCATGTTCCATGCCTGAAAATAAGAGCATATTCAGTATGACCGCCTGTCCCTTCGCATCAGAGCTTCGTTGCGATGATTGTTTTGTTTGGTGTGATTGTCCTTCTGAAAGTGCCTAAGGATCATCTGGTTCACCGGAGTCCTGGTTCTGGTGAGTTGGTGCGGGAGTTGTGAGTTGGTGCGGGAAAAGAGGGAGCAACGCCTCTTCCATGCTCGCTTCTGCAGGATTCATGAAAATCTCACTCACAGGAACTGGCTTCGTTGAAGCACTCTCCAATAGATGCTTCGGTTGCGTAACAGGCATCGTCGGGATGCTCCATTTACAAATCAGTCTTTCTACGCTCTCACACGCTCATCCTTTCCTGTATATCAGCATCGTCGCCACTCCCTCTGAACCTACACTCCGTAATCTGTCGTAAAAAATTTCTGTGCACCTGTTATGATTGCTCCTCTATTGCTCCTCCGTATGCGCCAAATGCTCTCTTATAGCATCCACAGGTTCCATCCGCTTTCAATTTAGAATCGTCAGGTATGCATATAGTAAGACACCTCGCGTGTAATTTGTAGGAAAACTGCACGATATTTGTTCCATCAGTTGTCCCTTTTCTAACGAAAATCGTTATGCCATCTGCATATTCAAGGTGGTATTTTATATCTGCTGTGATTCCTGTTCCAACAGCACTTATAGCATCTAGCATCTCCAAGCGTGGTTGAGCTTATCCTATGTGTTTCTATCGTTCCTCTCTGCAGTGAAGTAAGCGACAATCCATCCGTCCGTGTCTGCATGAACATTTGTATCTCCATCCCGGAGTAATTGTCACCCAATTCTTCCACCTCTTATGATGTCTATTGTCTGGTGTGTATTTATGTAATCCCGCTTCGTCTTGAAAGCCCCTCCCGCCTGCTGCGCGGAGGAGGGACAAGAGCAAAATCCCTCTTCACACCGCTTTCATTTTCCGCCGAATGTGCGCGCCACACCAATACAATCGTCAGACAGCCGCCTCACACCATCTTATTCCTCTCACACCTCTCATGAGAGTGGAATTAAATATTTTATTGTTGAATCAAAGATTCTTCTGTGGCTGATGAGAAGATGAGTGAAACACAGTGCTGGAGGAACAGAGCTGCTGACAGCGAGCAGCGAGAGGGGCAGTAGGGTAGCCAGGTCATCCTTCGGGCTTTGGGAGCCCGCGACCCCAGTTCAAATCTGGGCTGCCCCATTTTCCTCTCCTCATTATCAGCTCATCATCTCATCTCAACTTATCATCTCAATGATCCCCACACAGAACCAGAACACGATGTTCAGCAGTGTTATTTTCACATCATTGCAAATGGCAATTCAGCAAAAACAGCATCATGTATGGTTTGAAGCCCTGAGCTGTCAAACAGCAGCAAAAAACGAAAACGCATTACATTATCAACTGCGCTGTGATGTTTTTCCATCTCTCAACGCCTTCATGATTGCATCGCCGAATTCAGACGGGATCATCTTTTTGACGCCCATTGTTTTGGGATGCAGATCAAGTTCAAGTACAACATGATGATGGCCGAGCGATCTGAGCGGTTCAACCGTGCGAGGACCGTTGGTCACCGAGAATATCTCCATTTCATCGGGAAGAGGCGTGACAGCGTGCGGCACACCTATGAGGACAGCGAAATCACGATCTGCATAATTCTCACGGATTATCCGAGAAGCGCGCTCACCTGATATTGGATATTCATCCAGTCCTCCGGTTATATGTGCGATCTCTATGCCATGTGCGGCAAGATCATTCAGAATGCGTTCGGCATATCCGCGCACACGCTTCAATCCTACATCACTGGCGAGATTTGCGATGTTCACAAGATTCCCTCCCTTCTCCGCAGCTGCGATGTTCACTGCTCTCAGTATGTCAGCGAACATGAACGCCGTCTCTTTCTTCGCATTGAGCACACATATCCCCTTTTTCCCACGCTCAATCAGCTCAATCAGCCGCTCAGCAACGCTTATCTTTGAATCTCCCTTTGATATCGGGATGTATTTCTTTGATGCGGCGCCTACACGCTTCTCTATCTCCGTTGCAGCCTCAAGTATGCGCTTCTGTCGCCTGAATTCCTCATTGTCAATAACGCCGGCACGCACAGCAGCCTCAAGCGTCTTTATCACGCCTGTTGTGTTATCGCGGTATCCAGCATGCACCTCAACCTCTATCACACTGCAGCTCACTCCGCTGTCCATCACAGCCTCATGGATGTCCTCCCCTATTATCATTGATGAACATGTCCCGACAACCCCCATGAGCGATGGCTTGAACATTTTCTCAGCGGCACGCAGCACCTGCACAAGCGCATCATGAGCGCCGAAGACGAAATTGCGCTCGTCCATAGCGGTTGTGAGCACTGTCATGCCATCCTCCTCAAGCATCCTGCTGTGCCTGAAACAGCATCCAGAAGGTCCGTGAATTATCGCAACATCCACATCAAGATCACGAAGCGTATAAAGCGCTGCAACTATCGCACTCGGTCTCGGATGCAATATTATGTCCTCTTCCATCCTTTCTTATCACTCCTATATTTTAATTGGCTTTTCCCCTTTAAATATCGGAGGAGAGGAGGTTTTAAGGGAGGGAGTTTGGGGTAACAGGAGAAGGAGATACGGAAGCGGATGCGTCTTTCTTCCGGAAATGATCGCTTCTGA
>JAOQIN010000011.1 GCA_026134085.1 Candidatus Methanoxibalbensis ujae | reverse complement strand
TTCAATTCTTGTAATTAGAAATATTATGGGCATGGCTCGCACTCTCAAAACTATTTTCTTTCTGCTTCAATATTAAATATTAAAATCCTCTTAAATCACCGTCATTTCTTCTTTTGACTTTTTTCTTTGGAGTAGTGTCGAAAAGTGAATTGAACGAAGGAGGAGTAAATGTAGATGGAGTAAACGAATGTATATCAAAGGTGGATTGAGGCTTGGAAGATGCACTTTTCTTTTTTCTCTTGCCCGATTTGGGCATCATTCGATTATATTTTGTCCCTGTCAGTCCAAGTTTTTTAAGTTCCGTATCCGTTAATTTTCCCGTATCAAATTTCCTATGACATGTTGGACACATAGGTAATACTTGTGTTCCACCTTTTGAAGCTGCCTTAATATGCGCCTTTTGTAACTCTCCTACAGCTTTTTCTGTTTTCCCACAGAGAACGCACTTATTCCCATAAGTCCTTTTTGTGGTTTCCCATTCCGCATTCCGTTTTGCTTATAGTATTCCTCCTCGTCGATTTTGGTTTTGGAGGTTTTTCCACCAATTTCAAACCAAAAGGATTATCTAACAATCCCATAAAAACACCACCCTTAAGCTTTTCTTCCACACTTTTAAAAATTTTAGGTATCATACTTCACCTTTTACATACAAACACAGAGATCTTATATAAATTTCGATTATATATACCATACTATCTCTCCTATCATTTTGATTTACGCTTTGCTTTTTTTCACTAAGATAAGCTTTAATCATACTTAAAATCCTTTTCCTATATTTCTCTATTTTTCATTTTTTTATCACTGATGCCCTTAATGAGTAACAGTTCTTCCTTCGTTGTTGGTTTCTTGGTCGCTATTTCTTTTAGGACGGAATTAGGAATTATGAAAAACGATAAAAACGATAAATGGTTTAACATTTTCTTCCCTCGCTATATTTGCTCTTAATCTCCTCAATCTCTCGAAGTTGCTATTCTTTTTCGCTCATCTTTTCATCGTAATAAAATAAGTGAAGGTATTATTATGAGTTAATAGTTAAAGAGGTGTTTCTTGAGTTGCTTTGAAAACAACAAATTCCCTATCGAGGAGATGTTTTACATCTTGAAGGAGAATAAGCTTGCAGATATCTGAGAAGTTCGGAAGGAAATACAGTATCAGCTTTCGTAAGAGAGGTGAAGTAAGAGAGGTGAAAGAGATTGGAGAGAAAGAGGAAACAATCTTGAAAAGCCCCATAGAGAATATTACGGCGGGAAAAGTAATCAAGCAACCTTTAAGAAGACGTTTAGGAGGGAGAGGAAAGGTTCTTTGTCAAAACTAAAGACGATACGAATGCTTAAAACGACACCGATGAACAGCTATACGAGGACGTTTATGCAACACAGCATGCGCCCTCCCTGACTTCCTGCGATGTTCCGTAATGCGCTGTTATGGCATCTGCCCACTTCACGTTGCAGTGCTATAAATAATTGAAGAACAAAATATTCAGTGGGCGTGTGGCCTAGCCAGGACAGGGCGGCAGCCTCCTAAGCTGCAAGTCGCGGGTTCGAATCCCGTCACGCCCGCTTTCCGCGTGCTTGCCTTTTACTGCTGTCAACCACAATGACATCCCTGACCGCTTTCACTGCCTCAAAAGGGATGATTATGAAATCGCTGTATCTCTCAAACTTGCTTGCATCAAGCGCCATTGAGGGCTTCACGAGGAGTTTCTGAAGAAAACCCGTCTCAGAATCTGCGGTGATACTGTGCAGAGACCCGATCTCCGTCCCATCCGAATCCACCACCTTCTTATCTATCAGCTCCTGCACATACACCTTCACACTCATTCCCATATCCTATTCTCATCACTTTATAAAAATAAAAAGAAGAAACTGCTGGCCTCTGCCCTCCCTCATCTGGAAGCCACTGCAATGATGCTTTGCGATGATGCTTTGCAATGATGTGTGAGAGAGAGGGAGGATAAGTTGAGATGTTGAGCGATGGTTGAGCGGTGGATTGCACAATACACATGCACAATACATAAAATTAATTAAGGCAGGAAGATGTATTGAGGATATGCGAGGGCATGCTGTTCAGGTGGTCATCGCATCTGCGGTCCTGCTACTCCTGTTTTCGATCCCTTCGACAGCAGCGCTCAAGGCGGTGATTGTGGCGGATGCTGATGAAAACGGGAACTACACACAGCGCAACAACATCACATTCACTCATGGCGACACACTTAAAGTGTATGCGGAAATGAAAGATGTGAATCATGATGGTTTTGTTTTCGTTGATTTCGTTTTCATCATAAAAGACCCGAGAGACAACATAGTCTCAATGGATAAGATGGATGTCAGAAGGAGGGATTATGATGACAATGCTTTCATATTATACACGAAAGAAATACCAAACTGGTGGCTTTATGGGAGATATGAACTTGATATATATTCGTATGATCGCGCAGATACAAGTAAAATAAGGGAAATAGAAGAAGAATTCAGAGAGACAAGCATAACAAAAATAATTGAGGAGGGCAAATATGATTATTATAAATCGTTTTTTGAGTCGGGCTCGGAAGGAGATGTGATAAAGTCGTATCAGGATTCAAAAAGGGAGCATAGCACGGTGTATTTCCGTGTGTGCTCAAAGGAGGAACTTGAAGCGCTTGAGCGTGCGCGCGCTCCACCATCACCGCCACCTGAGAAATTGAAGCCGAGGTTCGTCATTTTGGATGTCAGAACAAGCGAATTTGAAATTGAGCCTGGAGAGAGCGTTTATGTTTATGTTGTTGTGAAGAATGAAGGAGCTTCTGGCACAGATAATGTAACTCTTTTCGTGAATGAGAAGAAATATGCAGAAGCTGCTGTGAAACTCAATGAAAATGCAACAATAACTGTTCCTTTTGAGCTCAAATTATATGAAATAGGGTTCTATAAAATCACAATATCCGGCTCAAATATAGTGAAAGGCATATATGTGAGAAAGAGTGAAAATTCCTCTTCATCTATGTCGGATTCTGAGACATCTGCTGGATCCAATGAGACCGCCAATCCGGGCGCATCATCAAATGCTGAGCGGAAAAAATTGCCTTTATTTAACGCCACTGTGGTTATCTTTCTCGCTTATCTCGCCTATCTTGTTCATCTCCTTCGCAGAGTTAAGTAGCTCTGTGGAATAAACTCTGTGGAATATGACCGGGTTAAAATAAACAAAAAAAACAAAAAATAGGAATAAAATATCATTTTTCATTTTCACTTCATGCCGTGTATCTCTGAGATCTCACCTCTGTGACATACTGTGCAGGGCTTTCCTCGTTTCAGGTGAATGTCAACGAGGTTTGTGTAGGGCTCCAAAGAGTTCGGATATCCGTGGCATTGCTCACATGTTGTGTTTCCAGGTCCTTTCTCGGGTATATGCGGTTCAGGGCTGCCGTGGCACTGTGTGCATCCCACGACGCCTGCGTGAACTGTGTGAACAGTTGCATTAGGACCGCCGTGGCAGCCTCCTAAATTCTCGTAGTCAAAGCATCCGGGCTTCCCATTTATCAGGTATCCTCCCTTCGTGTGTGCATCTAAGGCAGCTGTGCGCTCACGATCATGGCACATATCACAGCTCAGTGTCATAGGTGTTGGCGTTGGTCTCTGAGTTGGAGTGGTCGTAGGAGTTGGCCTCTGTGTCGGAGTTGGTGAATGCGCCGGTGTGGGAGAAGGTGCAGGAGAGGGTGGAGGAGCCAGTGCTATAAACGCTCCTGCGATCGCTCCAATCACAATTATTGCAGCTGCAATTCCAGCAATCAGTTTCGCCTCCATTTATTCTTCCAATCTCACGATAATCTAAAAAAAACCTTTCGGTTTTATGCACAACGAGTGAGATTCTCCCGCTCCCTCTCCCTGCAATTCACCGAGAAGCATTAATATTCGCTCAGCGAGCCTCCTGATGAAGTATGGACTGAGTATTGACAATAGGCAGTCATTATCATTTTTTGATGTCCTCAACACCGTTTTCCGTTATAATAAACTCACATGAGAGCCCTTCAGGCATTGAGCGGTGCTTCTTCAATATTGCGCGGCGTCTTCCCTCCCCTGTTTTTTCAAGTTGAATTATGATTTTTGAAAGATGTTCGAGGGCAAGTCCACCTGAAGCACGGAGTTTTCCGTTTTCCACATCCATATATACCTGATTTGTGATTATAACCGCGACATCATACTTGCGGGCGATCTCAAGCAGATGAAGTATCTGCGATGCAAGTTCCCTGCGCATAAGCATGCTTCTTTCCTCATCAGGTTCGAGGCGGTAGAACACAGTCGCCGAGTCGAGGATGACGAGAGCTATCCTGCCGTTTTTCGCCTTTGCTCTTTCCTGAATCATCCTCTCTACTTCAGCGATGCATGAAGCCTGCTGTTTGAAGCTGTGAGCCTCAAAAACGAATATGCGCTGTGCGATTTCTTCAACATCGCCGCCACATGCGCTCGCAATCTGGAAGAACCTCTCGGGTGATAAGCCCTCGCTGTCGAGGAAGATGACGATATTGCCGTTTTTCGCACACTCTATGGCTGTCTGAAGGCATATATTTGTCTTTCCACTGCCCGCCTCTCCGTATAATTGCGTCACCGTTCCCGACTCAAATCCCCCGCCCAGCAGCTCATCTATGCTCCTGCAGCCGCTTGAGTATCTCGCGGGAAATCGCATTTCACGCCTCCATTCCATATGAACAACTCATTTATGATGATGTGTGATATGCAGTGTGTGATATGCAGCAGTGATGTTGATGCGGATTGAGAGTGTGGAGAGATGAGACCGAGGAAGGTCATTCTGGACACGAATGCGCTTTTCATCCCCGAGATCTTCGGAGTTGACATATTTTCAGAGATTGAGCGACTCGGATACACCGAGATCATCGTGCCTGCGGAGGTTGTGGCGGAGCTTGAGCGGCTTCGTCGGAAGGGGCTTAAGGGAAGAGAGAAGAGAGCATTGAATGTGGCAATTTCCATTCTGAGAAAATATGAGAATGAGATGCCATATAGCGCTTTGCGCGTGAGTGTGCTGCGTGACATCTGCAATGCCGAGCAGCGAGAGCATGATGATGGGGCTATGAGCCATGAGAAAGCGACGGGTGAAAGGGCGAAGAGCACTGATGATGCCATAATTGAGCTTGCGCTGCGCGAGAAAGCAGCTGTTCTCACAATGGATGAATCACTGCGAAAGCGATTGAGCAAAAAGGGAATTGTCTCAATATGCCTGCGTGGCGGAAAGAGGCTTGAGGAGGCCTGGTGAGCAACCGACATGCATGACATGAGATGTGCTCACAACACAAACCACAAACTCCCCGCAGATAAAAAACGGGCGAGGGGGTGATCGTGTGAGGGCAAAGATGCTCATCTCACTACGAGATGCGCTCAGCCGAATAATGCCGATCGCGCAATGCGCTGCTGAGTATGAGACAGTTGCATTTGACGAAGCACTTGGAAGGGTTATTGCGGAGGATGTTCGCTCACCGCATGATGTGCCTCCTTTTGACAGGGCTGCGATGGACGGATATGCAGTGCGCGGGGAGGACACATTCGGCGCTTCTCCTGAAAATCCCATAAAACTGCGCAGAGCATCAGGTCTTGTGCGTGAGCGCGAATACATGCCTGTACAGACAGGTATGAAAATGCCAGATGGCGCGAATGCAGTTGTAATGCTCGAACATGCAAAGGAGCACAAAGGGATTTTAGATGTTTTTATGCCCACTCCTCCCGGCAGAAATGTGTCTTTGAAGGGAGAAGATGTGAAAAAGGGTGAAATTATAATAAAATCCGGAAAAATATTGAATGCTTATGATATCGGATTGCTTGCATCTATATGCAAAACTGAGGTTAAAGTGCGTAAAATGCCTGAGGTCGGGATACTTGCAACAGGTGATGAGATTTTTGACCCGCGTGAGCGCCGTGAGCGATCAGGTGGTGAGCGATCAGGTGGGATGATACCCGATTCAAATTCCTATGTGCTTTCTGCGTTGCTCTCATCAATTGCGCGTCCTGAGCTTCTGGGAATTGTTTCCGATGAAATTGAGCGTTTGAAAGTGGCGATTTCAGATGCGCTGAGAAGCTGTGATGTGCTTCTCATGACAGGTGGCAGCTCGGTTGGTGAGCGAGATTTGGTTGAAGATGCACTTGAGAACATGGGAGGCAATATCATTTTTCACGGAGTCGCAATTCGCCCGGGAGAGCCTGTCGGCTTCGCGGTTGTCCGCGATAAACCGGTTTTCATGCTTCCCGGATATCCTGTGGCTGCGATATCCGCGTTTGAACTGATAGTAAAGCCCTTTTTGATGTGTGGTGTCGACACCTGCATGAAAATTCCCGCAATAGCTGCGAGAAACATACCCTCTTCAGCAGGCAGAACTGATTTCGTGCGTGTGAGGTTGTATGAGAGCGATGATATGATATATGCATCCCCTGTTCGCCTGAGCGGTTCGGGCATATTGTCAAGCATGACAAAGTCGGACGGATACATCCTCATTGAAGACGAGAAAGAGGGTGTTGAGAAGGGCGAAAAGGTGATCGTTCATCTGTTGAGTTATCAGCCCCGATCTGACCCTTTCATCCAGCCTTAAAGCCTTAAGTGAGGAGGAAATCTTTATTTTCTCTGAAGGGGAGATACTTTCCACCATTCTTTCCACCATTCTGAATATCCATCAGCAAACATGGATTTGCTGAATTTATTTGGGAATCTGTGCATGTCATTTTATGTTATGTTTCTGCTGCAGATATTCATCGAGCGGGCTGAATGGATTTTGTAGTAAGTTGTTCAGATGCAGGATGAAGCAATTGGAGATAGCGTGTACACACTGGCTCAGTATTGTTTTTATTATTATTATTTATTATTATTTATTGCATCTCAGGTGCAGCAGACTATGAGGAGATGGCATCGCTCCTTCCGACTCTCCGACTCTGATGAATATAGAAATGAGAAGCTGAGCCCTCGGGGATGAAGGGGGAGGAGGAAACGGAAAACAAGCGGGGAGGACATGCGCAAAAAACAAAAAGCTTTAAATATGCCTGTTTTCTTTTGGGAGAGCAAATGGCGGATGAGTTTGAGCCGAAGATAGTGGGTTTTGCGTGCAACTGGTGCACATATGCGGCGATAGACCTTGCGGGCACATCTCGTATGAAGTATCCGCCAAACATACGGATAATCAGGGTGATGTGTTCATCACGGGTGGATCCGATGTTCGTGCTTCGTGCGTTGTTAAATGGAGCGGATGCCGTTTTCATAGGAGGATGCCATCCGGGGGAGTGCCATTACATTGAAGCGAACTACTACACGAGGCGCAGGATTGCGGCGATGCGCAGGATACTGAAGGAGTTTGGGCTTGACAACCGTGTGAGGCTTGAGTGGATATCAGCAGCGGAGGGTGAGAAGTTTGCGAGGACTATGAAGGATATGGTGGATTATGTGAGGAAGTTGGGACCAAATCCTCTGAGGGGACGCCTATGAAGGTGGCTGAAATTGGAGTGAATGAATTGGAAGGTTTTCTGAAGGAGCTTCTGGCGAAGAATGTTGTGGACTGCCTGATGCTGCCTTTCAGGGTGGGCAAAACAGTGACGTACATGCTTATCAGGGATCCCGAGAAAATGGGCTCACCTGTTCTCTTTGTGCCAGTTTTCGGGATAAGTGCTGCGAACATTGCGAAAGGATGGACGATAGAGCAGAAGATGGGGATTGTTGCGAAGCCATGTGAGATAAGGGCGGCGATTGAGCTCATAAAGCTCGAGCAGATATCGCCTGAAAGCGTTCTTTTGATCAGTGTGGACTGTGCAGGTGCGTATAATCTGAAGGACTATGCGGAGCATACAGATGAGATCGGTGATGTGCTTGATGCGTCAAAGGTTGATGATCTGAGGAAGAAAGGAGTTGAGCTGCGGACAGCGTGTCAGATATGCGACAAGCGGCTTGCGGAATATGGAGACATCGGAATTGCGCGTGTTGATTCGGATAAGGTGCAGATAGTTGCGCTATCACAGAAGGGAGAGGATGCGATCTCGGCGATTGAACTCGCTGTGGAGGACAAAGATGTGTCTCGTGAGGGTGAGCGTGCAAAAATAGCGGAGGAAGCGAAGAAGAGGGAATCTGAGATCGCCCGCATAAGCAGTGTGGAGGAGCTTGATGATGTGCTTGCATCGTGCATACTGTGCAAGAACTGTCGTGACATGTGTCCTGTTTGTTACTGCAAGGTGTGCTTTTTTGAGCAGCCGCTCGGTGATGTGAAGGGAGGTGATCTGCTCAACCTTGCTGAGTTGAGAGGTGTTCTCAGGGTTCCATCGCCCGTTCAGATGTTCTATCATCTCACGAGGCTTTATCATGTGTGCACGACATGCGTTGGCTGCGGTGCATGTGAGGATGCGTGTCCGAGCGAGATTCCTCTCACGAAAATATATCCGATGGTCGCTGCGAAGGTGCAGGAGATGTTTGACTACGAGCCGGGAAAGAGCGTTGAGGAGCCTCTTCCGCTCACCACATACAAGGAGGAGGAGTATGAGGAATATCTGCGTTGATTGCAGTGAGGTGGAGGCGGTGCATAAGGAGGCGGTGCATAATGATCAGATGGGAGGAGACAGACCCGGACTTCAAATATGAGATAATGAGAGAGCCCGGCGGTGAGAATCTGCTGAACTGCTATCAGTGTTCCACATGCACGCTCGGCTGTCCTGTCACCGAGGTCGGTAGGGAGCTAGGCTTTGAATATAATCCGAGAAAAGTCATACAGATGAGCATTCTCGGACTTCGTTCTCAGGTCCTCTCAAGACCGGAGATATGGTTCTGCGCATCATGCCAGATATGTCGTGAGTGGTGTCCGCAGGATGTCCGTTTCTCTGAGGTTATGGGTGCCATTCACAGGATCGCTGAGAGGGAAGCTGAAAAAGGAAAACTGGAGATAAGAAGCAGAAGGCCCGATTTCGCACATGCATTCCTGAATCAGGTCAGGAAATATGGCAGACAGTATGAGATGGGGCTGATGCGTGAGTTCTACAAGGGAAGGATTCTTCAGATGATGAAAGATTACCGGAGACTCGGAATGGCCCTGTTCCTCAAAGGAAAGACAGCTCTCCTCCCAGATAAAATAAGAAGGAGAGAGGAGATCGCACGGATATTTGAGAAGATCAGAGAACATGAGGAGAAGATCGCTGCTGAGGCTGCTGAGACCGCGGAGGGGCGACAGTAGACTGAGGTTAGTGGACAGAGGTGAGATATAATGCGTTATGCATATTATCCGGGATGCACAGCCCACACAACTTCAAAGGAATATGAGATGTCCGTGCACGCTGTGTGTGAGGAGCTTGACATAGAGCTGATTGAAATTGAGGACTGGAACTGCTGCGGGGCTTTGGAGGCTACTGGACTTCTCCTGTATGCGCTTAACGCGAGAACACTTGCGCTCTCTGAGAAAGGAGAGAGAACAAAGGGACTGGATGTTGTCGCAGCATGCAACGCATGCTATATAAACCTCGCAAGGACAAATGTAGAGTTGAAGGAAAACGAGGAATTGAGAAAAAAAATCAGCGAGATAGATGCAAGCCTGGACTACAAAGGAACGCTGAATGTGCGTCATATACTTGATGTGATTGCGAATGATGTTGGAGAGGAAAAAATAAAGAGCAAGGTGAAGAAGAATCTCGGCATAAAGGTCGCACCATATTACGGATGTTTTATCGGAAGACCTTCAAATGCTGCCTTTGATGACCCTGATGACCCGACTGCGATGGATCGCGTTCTTGAGGCAGCAGGTGCTGAGGTGGTGGATTTCAGGCGAAAGGCGAAGTGCTGTGGCGGTGGCCTGATGATGTTCAATCCTGAAATATCGTATGCTATGACTCGCATGATACTTGATGAGGCAAAACGTGCTGATGTTGACTGCATCTCTGTGGCATGTCCTCTCTGTCAGATGATGCTGGATGCCAAGCAGCAGGACATAGAGGAGAAGTATAATGAGGAATACAGGATACCCGTGCTCTATTTCACACAGCTTCTCGGTCTCGCACTCGGAATATCTGAGGGAAAACTTGGCCTTGGAAAGGTGATAGTATCTCCCAAGCGCGTGCTTGATAAGGTGAAGTGATCAGGTGAAGTGTGAAGTGAAGGTGAAGTGATCTTCTGAATAAAGGAGGCGTTGAGAAATGGCTATTGCTGTCATAGGAGGAGGAATTGCAGGAATAAATTCCGCTTTGACTCTTGCAAATTCGGGATATAAGGTTTATCTGATTGAGAGAGAGAGCAGGTTAGGCGGGAAGATGGGTGAGCTCGCTGAGTGTGAGATGGGTTTGGCGCCGCTTATCGCAGAAGTTCAGGCACATCCAAACATAGAACTGATGCTCTCAAGCGAGGTGGAGGGAATTTCAGGCGGTGCTGGAAAATTCAAACTGCGGGTCTCAGGTCGTGAGGTTGATGTTGCGAGTGTGGTTCTGACGCCGGGCTATGATGTGTTTGATGATATCCCCAAGAGCTATGCGATTGATCATCCCGATGTTGTCACATCGCTTGAATTTGAGAGGATATTGAGAGAGAAGAAGGGTGAGTTGAAAAGGCCATCTGACGGAAAGCGTGTTGAGCGCTTGTGTTTCATAAAGTGCATGGGCTCAAGATGCAAACAAAATGAGATTTGCTCTTCAGCTTGCTGCGGATACACAGCGAAGGAGGCGAAGATAGTGAAGGACCGCTATCCTGATGTTGATATATGCATATTTTACATGGATGTGCGCACATTTCAGCGTTATGATGAGATTGTGGAGGAGATAAAGGGAAAGGGAGTGAAGTATGTGAGGTCAAGAGTTCCTGAGATAATTGTGGAAGATGGCAAACTGGTTGCGAAATATGAGGATCTTGAGAAGGGGACAGTGGAAAGGATGGAATTTGACATGGTCGTTCTTGCTGTCGGTCTGCTGCCATCAAAGACTATGAGTGAGCTTGCATCAAAGTTGGGTGTTGAGTGTGATGAATTTGGATTCGTGCGGACATCATCTGAAAGACCTGTTGAGACGAATGTGGAGGGCATATTTGTGGGAGGAGCGGCGAGAGCGCCGATGATGGTGGGTGAAAGTGTTGCGTTTGCAGAAGCTGCTGCGATGAAAGCGGCATTGATGAGCGAGAGGGACGGTGTTCTTCCTGAGGCTCGCGAATATGAATATGAGGAGAAACCTCGCACGGGCATCATAATAAACAGCGCATCAGATGCGATAGATGTGTCAGCGGTTGTTGAGCATGCGCGCAACCTCAAGGATGTTGTGTATGTGGATGAGGGAGTGAAGTCCTATGAGGATGCTGTGCGTGCGATCTCCCGTGCCGTTGATGAGGGGGTGAACAGGATAATCGTAGCTGGATTCTCACCTCGCAAATATGAGAAGGCGCTGAGAACTGCGTGTGCAGACGCGGGATTGAATCCATTCATGATGGAGGTTATAGGATTTGAGCAGTGTTCTCATGATGTCGGTGATGCAACGGAGAAGGCGAAGAATCTCATAGAGATGGGCGTTGAGAAGGTGATGCGGTTTGATGAAGTTGTCATTGAGCAATATCCTGTTGTGGCAAGTGCGCTCGTGATAGGCGGAGGCGTGTCAGGGATGAGAGCGGCGATTGACATCGCAGACGCGGGTTATGATGTGTATCTTGTTGAGAAATCCGATGAGCTCGGCGGATATCTGCGCGAGATTGATGTGCTGCCATCTGGTGAGAAGGCATCAGAGATTTTGAACAGGATGATCTCAGAGATAGAGGGGAGGAAAGAGCGCATAACTGTGTTCACCGGTGCTGAGGTCGTTGAGATTTCCGGAAGGCCGGGAGATTTCAGGGCGAGAATAAAAATGAAGGATGGAGAGGAGCGGGAGATAACATTCGGCGCATGCATACTCGCGACCGGAACCCGTCCTTTCACACCAACCGGATTCTACAACTACGGCAGTGATGCAAATGTGAAAACTCAGATTGAATTTGAGAAAATGCTCGCAAGCGGAAAACTGGATGCTGAGACTGTGGTGATGATTCAGTGCGTCGGATGGGGTGATGCTGTGGACTACTGCTCCAGGGTGTGCTGTATTGAGGCTGTGAAGAACGCGCTTCTCGCGAAGAAATTTGCGAAGAACGTGCTCGTTTTATACAGGGATATGAGGACATACGGGAAATGGGAGCTCCTCTATAAAGAGGCGAGGCGGCAGGGCGTTATATTTCTGCGCTACAAGCAACCTCCCAAATATGAGAACGGCATTATAACCGTGTTTGATGAGATATTCAACGATGAAATTCAGATAAAGCCCGATATTGTCGTGCTGAGCACGCCTCTTCTCCCGGCGGAGGACAATGAGAGACTCGCCGACATGCTGCACATTCCGACGAAAAAGGGCTTCTTCAGAATCGCAAACGAGCGACCGAAAATGCGGACAACCCCCGTTGACACCCTTAAAGAAGGAGTGTTCGTGTGCGGCTCTGCGATATTTCCAGCGACGCTTGATGAGTGCATCGCCCAATCATCGGCAGCAGCTGCGAGAGCGCTTGAAATACTGTCAAAAAAGTTCATGGAGAGCGGAGGCGCAGTTTCCGTTGTTGACACCGAAGCCTGCTCAGGATGCGGCACATGCATGACTGTCTGTCCTGTGAGAGCAATTGAACTCGTTGAGGAGAGCGTGCCCGCCATCACATACTCCGCCAAAACTCACACAAGCATTGTGAGAAGAGTGGCAAAAGTAAACGAAAGCATATGCATGGGCTGCGGTAACTGCGCGGGCTCCTGCCCATCAAGCGCTATATCACTCAACTGTTTCAAGGACAAACAGATATACCCACAGATAGATCTCGCTTCGTGATCTTTTGTTTTTTGGTTTTTTGATTTTTCATTTTATCCCTTATTTTGTTCTCATTTTTCATCTGCTTCATCTGCTCCTGTCGGCTAATTGAGCCCAAAATCCGAGCCATGCCTGAGTGGAGAAGTCAGCCTGAGTGGAGAAGTCAGGAAGGACCTGCATGTATGAGTGCGTTGTGAGTGCGTCATGGATTCAAAACGCGCAGACCCATTTTCTCCGCTTCCGCAACGATAATCTCCCGCTTCTTCGCGCCCACAGTGCTCGCGATGCGTATCACAACTCCGCTTTCCTCGCCTTCTTTTATATCTTCTTCCACTTCTTCTTTCACTTTGAGCAGTTCGTTGAGATTGTGAACGAGCACTTCACGGTGTCCTGACGGATGGAGACCGCGCCATTCCCTCTTGATGCGGTATCCCACTTTCACAAGTCTTCCTTTTCCCTTTTTCTCCTTTCGCAGCTTGTTGTGTATGCCTCTCGGTCTCCGCCAGCCACTTTTCTCCAGGCTCTTCTTGGAATACCAGAGGTATCTCCTGAATTTTATCCTGCGATGCCTCCTCAGCGCATTCCTCAGAGACTTCCTGACAGCCATCCGACCTCCCCTTCCTTATTCCTTTTCTTTTTTCTCTCTTCTTCTTCTCTTCTCATTTATCTACCACTTTATCTACCACTTCTCATTCTCCTGGTCGCCGTGGCTTAATCACACGCTTAATCACACGGGGGCATCCTCTTATTTCTTTCCCTTCCTTTTTTCTGTTTTCTTTTCTGTATTCTGTTCTTCTTTTCTTTCTTTCTTTGCACCACTCACCGGGATATCCAGACAGGTTCCTGCTTCATCTTGCCCCTGCTTCATCCTGCCATATCCTGCTCAACCAATGACGGAGATGATCCCATCTGGGCGCTCCTCTCCCTCTCTGATGAGAGGCAGCTTAAAAAAAGAGGCAGCTTAAAAAATCAATCACAGCGCAGCACAACAATGCTGCCATTTTCAATAATTGTATAAAGGCGGAGTGACTAAGGGAGTTGAGGAATGTTCTCGCGCAGAATGGAGGGTGTGAAAGAGTCCGCAACTATAAAGATGGCGGCGCTTGCGAGAGCGCTCAGGAAAGAGGGGAAAAAAGTGCTTGATTTCTCATTGGGCGAGCCGGACTTCTCAACGCCACCGCATATATGCGAAGCAGCGAAGAGAGCGATGGATGCCGGATTCACGCACTATGTTCCGAGCGCCGGGATTCCTGAATTGAGGGAGGAAATAGCGATTAAAATACGTGAGGAAAACCGTGTTGATGTTTCTGCTGAGAATGTGATCGTGACGCCGGGAGCGAAGCAGGCTATATTCGCGGCGATGATGAGCATACTCAACGAGGGGGACGAGGTCATCATGCTTGAACCTGCATGGGTATCATTTGAAGCGGCGATCCGCATGGCAGGTGGGAAGCCCATATGGTTGCTGCGCAGGGACAAACCGGTGAATTATGATATGATGAGCAGTGTTGTGAGCGAGAAGACGAGGATGATTGTGATAAACAGTCCCAACAATCCCGTTGGATATGTGATGGAAGAGCGTGAGCTGCGAGAGATAGCTGAGTTCGCATCCGATCATAATGTCTTAGTGATGTCTGATGAGATCTATGAGAAAATAATATACGAAAAAAAACATGTGAGCATCGCATCACTTGATGCAATGTCAGAGCGCACGATAATCATAAACGGATTCTCAAAGACATATGCAATGACCGGATGGCGCGTCGGATACGCTGTCGCACCCGTTGAAATAGTGAATACAATGTTGAAAATACAGCAGCACTCGGTGACCTGCGCATCATCAATATCACAATATGCCGCACTTGAAGCGCTGAGAAGCTCACAGGAATGCGTGTATGAGATGGTGTCCGAATTCAAAAGACGCAGAGACCTCATAGTGAGACGCCTCAGAGATATTGGATTTGCATGTGAGATGCCTGATGGCGCATTTTATGTGTTCGCGGGCATTTCAACGCTTTCAACATCATCAACATCATCAACATCATCATCAACATCCTCATCATCAGCATCCTCATCAGCATCCTCATCAACATCCTCATCAACTTCATCATCAGCATCATCACCAAACTCGCAAAACGAACAAAAAGACGATGTGGCATTCGCTGAGATGCTTCTGCGTGATACACATATCGTTGTCACGCCGGGCTCCGCATTCGGAAACGCAGGCAGAAATTATGTGCGCTTCTCATACGCCGCGTCCATTGAAGAAATCTCGGAGGGCATGGCACGCATAGAAAAACTGATTTCATCACACTGAGCAAACACCCCTCCTTTTCTCCTTCCAACAATCAAACCATCATGGCTGCTCGGCTGTTCTGGCTGCCTGATCAGAGCACAGTGCCACATGTGTTGCCTTTTTCAATCTTTGCGCGAAGTTCTTGAGATCGGCAAGCATATTTTTTGTATCTTCAAATGCATGCAGTTTATCTGCGCGCTTGAGCTCGCCAGAGTGCATATGCTCCTCCATTATCTTTATGAATGCGCTTCCAACGATGGCGCCGTCTGCAATCTCACATACCGCACGCACATGATCTTCTCTTGATATGCCGAAGCCGACTGCAACAGGTATTGAGATTTTCTCGGCTGATTGAACGCGTCGTATGCGATGTATAGTTGGCGAGATTGCATCTGAAAGACGCTCTCTAACTCCTGTAACGCCGAGAAGCGATACAACATATATAAAGCCAGATGAAACATTCAGTATTTTTGCAATTCTTCGCTCGGTTGTTGTCGGTGAAACAAGGAATATAACATCAAAATCGTAATTTTTGCTTGCTTTAAGCATGTCAGATGCTTCTTCAACTGGAAGATCAGGAACTATTATGCCGCTTATTCCTGCTGAAATACACTCCTCAATAAATCTCTCCGTTTTACGACGGAGCACGAGGTTGTAGTATGAGAGGCATACTTTCTCCACGCCCTTTATCTGAGAGGCAACTTCAAAATACAGGTCCGTGTTCATTCCTGCTTTCAGGCTGTGCTCTGATGCCCGCTGAATTGTGACACCGTCCGCAATCGGGTCTGAGAATGGCAATCCTATCTCAAGGATGTCCACACCACCATCAATCAGTGCTGATGCGACGGCTGGTGTGAGCTCGGCTGATGGATAGCCGGCAGTGATAAAGCCTATCAGTGCTCTTTCCCCCTCTCTCCGAAGCCGCTCAAATACGCGCTCAATCGCCATGTCAATCCCTTCTCCCTGATTAATATCTTCAGTTATCATACTCAGCATACTCGCCTCACCCACGGCGCATGCTCTCACATACATTCCTCATTCGGTCATATCACTCAGATAGCCCTCTACTCAGATATCACTCAGCCCGGGGCATGTTGGGAAAGCGAGCTTTCTCCTCTGATTGTCCCATCGCCAGCCGCCTGAAACTTGGCAGCCGTGATGCTGAGCGCAGATGTGAGGGCGAGATCGTATATCAGAGAGTCAGCAGAAATTCCGCACACTGCCTTAACTTTAATATAAATTGAAGACGTGTAACACCACCTCACCATGTTGAGCGAACATCCTGCATAACCTGTTCCAGCCATAGCACCTCAAACTTCCAAACTCTTCCTCTCTCTTCCTTGACTGTTATGGAGCAAAAAATCTCGGCTCCCTGTTTGAAAGAGCTGAAGACTCAACCAGGCTCCTTTCTCCAATGCTTTCATTTAATGAACGATATTCTATTTTATCAAGAATGGTTTCTTCAACCTCACACCAGGCACTTAAGGAATAGGCTGTCAATGCATTCCCTGATAAACCATCTGGATGATTTTATTCCTTTCAATGTCAAATTCATTCAGTAACTCAATCAGTTTTCTATACCGTCACCATAAAATTATTTATTTTATTTTATGCTTATTCATGACACACCTATAATATAATAATAAAATAATAATACAAAAAACAAGAAAAAACAAAAAAATCAAAAACAACAACGCATATTACACGGGCAACATCATTGCATCAGACGCGCAACGGACCAACATCTTCGTATCCCTGTCTCAGTCCTTTTCCCGCGAACTTTGTAAGTTTTTCAGGTTTGAAAAGAAGATTGATGACATTTAATGCATGTTCTCTTGCCCTTCTCTCCGCGAGATGTGCGAGTTTTCTATCATTTTCAGCCTCATCTTCGTGCACAAAAACTTCTATAACATGCTTAAGTGTGAGCAGCTGAACAGCTATCAGGCCCAAGGATGCTTCATGTGCGCACATTTTATCTATATCAGTTGGTCCAGGCATGCCGAAAGCCATCACTATATCGCATCCTCGCTCTTCAATCAGTTTTTTAGCGGCAACTGGAAGGTCTTTCACCCCCGGAACAGTGTATCGCTCTATTTCAACAGAAGCGTGCTTTTTCAGTTCATCTATCGCCGCTGCCGCCATGTCATATCTTGCGAATGTTGTGTCTGCGATGCCCACTTTCTTCATCACGCACTCACCTCCTGAAACGCAAAAATCCCAAAAGCAAAACAAACAAAAACAAAGCAAAACAAGCAAAGCAAAACAAAACAAAAAATCTCAAAAATCCCGGATCAGAACATGGAGTGCTGTTGTGCTATCGCACCTTTTCCCGGCGGAAGAATGCGCAGCAGGTCATCAAGAGAGATATTTATCTGGTCTCTGTGTTTCTCGGCCTCATTCAGCAGAATTTCCATTATTCTGCGAGCGAGCTGCTCTTTGCGAACATCGCCAGGCACTATCTCAACACCGTATCTCAGCATTTGGGTATTGCGTCTGTATGCCATTGTCGGACATATGAAGAGAATGGCGCCATTGTCTCCACCTCTCTCAGCATCTGCCTCAGCATCTGCTGATGATATTCTGTGCACGATATCGTCACCAGCGATTCCAACAGAGAGCGACAGTTCCACTTTGAAATACCTGCGCCTGCCGCGCACGATAAATCCTCCTTTTTTAAGGTATTCACCTGAGGGGGGAGTCTTGCTCACCTGCTCCGCTGAGACGCAGTAGCAATCACCTCCGTAAAAGCCGAGCTTCCAGAGACTTGAATAAGAAGCTGCGAACTGTGCTGCCTCCTCCAGATCATCATCAGGAACTTCACGACCATCTGTTTTCAGGACTGCCACAGGAGCCCCCTCTGCCTGTGTGTGGAAGAACAGGTCATCCCTCTCCATATACCGCCTTACGATTATCTCATTTGATTTTGCATCTCTTCCACCGACAACGAGGAACCCATGAGATGTGAATGTCCACCTGAAGCGCTCATACCATCTGCTCACAACCTCTCTCCTCCTCTTCTTTTTCTTTTCCTTTTCCTTTTCCTTTTTTTGTTTTTGAGGCACTACAGCTGAGGCAGCAGCTGCCGCACGCTCCCTCTCAAGTTTCTCTCTTGTGACTGCGATCGCATTTTCAACGCTTATCCTCTTCCTCTTAAGCACTTTAGCCCTCTCATAATAGCGAGAAGCGTTCTTATACGGCGATAATGAGGTGTCAAGCGTGAGCTCAACATCCCCAAACATAAGTCTCACCACTTTTTTACCGGCGGCACGCGCTTCCTGCAGTGCACGCTCAACATCATCATATCTCTCATATATTGTCTCCGCTTTCCTCCTCAACTCCTTCTCCTCAAGCATGAACCTCTCCAACGCATCATTTTGCTCTTTGAGCACTCGCTCCAACCTTGTAACCCTCTCAGATACCAATTCATCAGCTTTCTCACGCATTCGCTTATCTGCAATCCTCGCAAAATACTCATCAACAGCACTGTTGAATGTTGAGAAGAACTCCTTATCGCAATTTTCATATTTTTTAAGTGGAAAAGGAAGCACATCCACAGCATCTCCATTTTTCAGCACTATGTGCGCATTCACTTTGGAGAGATCATGTTCCCTTATCGGAGCGAAAATCTCGGACATGGCATCATAAATTGCATTTATTTCATCATCAGAAAGCTCATCAACACGCTTCTTCTTGCTGACACCGGCACGAGCGCATATCTCCTCCGCATACAATCCGCCAAGCCCCATTTCAACGGCGAGCACCCTGACAACATCACGCCGTGCACCTGCATCCTCATAAAAAAATCTCCTCAGATCCTCATCGGTCGCGGCGATCGGGTTCCATTTTGAGGGAGGTCTCTCGTATCTGACACCTGATTTCAGGTCTCTTGTCGCAAATGTCTCACGCCTGATCACACGCATTATCTTTCCTTCCTCATCTGCAAGCAGAACATTCCCGCGGGGCAGAAGCTCAGAAATCAGAAATCTTCTCTCTCCAGAACGCTCAACACATATCTCCACAATCCTGTCAAAATCCATCTGTTTTATGCTTGTTATCCTGCCGCCACTCAGATACTTTCGCAGAAACATCGCAAATGAGGACGGCGTTTTAGGCGCTTCTCGCTTATATCTCGTGAGATGAATGCGACATCCTCCCTCAATAACAAGATCAACCGCCCCTGAACCCCCAAAATCATCTGAAAGGCTGTCAAGCTGAGCATACAATTTCAGCCAGATCTCATCACCTATCTGATATATCTTGTCCACTCTAGCACCCAAAATCTCCTGCAGCTCCTCCACAATGACTGCTATGTCAACATTGCTCAACGCTTCCTTCATCTCTCCATCACTCCGTCACATAACCCTATCACATAACCCCATCACATCACTCCGTCCAATGCCCGGCCTGACAGTGCGCAACCTGTCAGTGCATCACTCCTCCCTCAAAAAAAATGCGCAACATCACAAGAATAAATATCAGGATTCCCACAGCAAGCAGAATGTAGGGCAGAATCTTACCTATCACCCACAGAATCAGCAGAACAATAAAAAGCCCGATCAAAAACAACAGCACAGGCGGTTCAACTATTCCCTTCAAAAGCATAATTTCTGTCATGATAAATCCTCCATTCCATCTCCCTCATCCCTTCTCTGTCTTCTCTATTTCTTTTATCTTCATCCTCGTCTTCATCTTCATTCTCATCTCCTTTTTCATCTCACATATCGTTCCCTGCTCCGCTCACACCCTGCTCCGCTCACAATTCTCCAGCCGCTCCTCCCCGCTCACAACCTCACTCTTCAGATCAATCATTTCAGATGCGACATTCAGAATGCGCAGCCATGTGTTCAACACTGCCCTCAACTTCACCACATCCTCACTGACAATATTCATCATGAGACTTTCATCCCGCACATCAATTGAAATAGATTCACGCCCTTCATCAGCAAGCTCAGCCTTCACCGCATTGAATATGATCTCCGCATCGGATTTTGTTGCAACCTTAACCTCAAATGTGGCTTCTATGAGGCGCTGATGCGGTTGCTGCTCGATCATACTGCCCTGATTACCCTGACAACCTTCGGGCGCTCCTTTCTGAACACACGATAGTTGCAGTCGGGGCACTTCAGTCCCTGTGACTCCTTACCGCAATGCAGACATATCACGCGCTCACCATTTATTTTCATCTTGCGACCACATCGCATGCAGTAATAGTAACCCAAACATGATCACCTCCTCTCCCTCAATCACTGAGCCCTCAATCACCGAGCCACAGTCTCATCTTTCACGTCTCTTTTTGTCTCTGAGGTCTCCGCGATATCTGCCGCATCTGCTCCCCCTGCCACCGCCACTTCTCCGCCACTTTCACCTGAAATTGGGACACCGCTGTCAGAAATCTCTTTTGACCCGGCCAGCGCTCCACGCTCAACCACGAGTCTCACATTCCTCGCCGCAATTATGCCTGCTGCCGTGACAGGCCTGTATGCGCCACCGCTGAACACGAGACCGCACTTTGAGCATCGCCATATGCCCGTGCCCGCGCGCTTCACTGAAAAACGCGCACATCTCGGACACTTGTGCTTGCGACGCATCTGCGATTCTATCATAACCACTTCCTTCCTGATTTTCCTGCCATATCGCGGACCAAACCTGCCTGCTGATTTCACCTTTTTAGTCCTCTTGCTCATATGATCTAACTTCCTCTCAATGTATATATGATTCACGGTCTCTATTGCATCCATCAGCGATTTGCCGATCAGGAGGAGCGTTTACGAGCCACGAAAATGAAGCCTGTATGTGCGATCATCCTGTGGGCGGGTCGTATGCTGATGCCGGATATCTCCCATTCTCGCATCAGGACCTCATAGATGCCCATGATCTCAAATTTCATGCGTGATATGCGCTTCGCTGTCTTGAACACCTGAAGAACGGTCGGCAGATAGCACAGAAGGATGCCTCCGCTTCTCAACGCATATGATACATGAGGGAGCGCCTTCCAGGGCTCAGGCAGATCCAATATGATGCGATCAAGGTTTCGCTCGGCGATTCCCTCATATATATCACGAGGGCGCAGCACAAGCCTTCCTATCCCCACTTCACCTGATGCATGCTTGAAGAATGTATGAATATTGCGTTTTGCAATCTCAAGGAAGTCGCTGCGATTCTCATATGAGAAAACAATTCCTCTGTCCCCAACAGCACGAAGCAGCGCAATTGTGAGCGCTCCTGAACCGGTTCCCGCCTCAAGCACGCGAGCACCGGGATATATATCAGCGAGAATCAGGATTGCTGCAATGTCCTTCGGATATATTATCTGAGCGCCACGGCGCATTTTCTGAACGAAATCTGCATATGTGGGTCGCCATACGAGCATGTTCTCGCCCTTCGTGGATTTCACAGTGCTGCCATCATACAATCCAACGATATCTTCATGTCTCACCATGCCACGATGAAATGTGAACACGCCCCCTTCTCTCAGCATTACCTTATACTTCTTTCCTCTGCTGTCGGTTAGAATGACCACATCTCCATACTCAAACGGCATCTCTCATCACCACGCCTCATCTCCATCTGATGAACGCTCTCGCTTCCCAACCAACTTCCAATGGAAATCTGTTGAGACAGATAAAGATGGGAGAGGAGACAGATGAGAAGAATTCGTTCTCGTTCAGTCTCGGCAGTGAATCGTGGCAGTGCACGGCAGTGCTCACAGCGCTGAGTTAATCAGCTCCTCAGGTCTGAACACTCCGTTTTCCGTGATGTATGCGGAGACAAATTGATGGGGTGTGAAATCAAATGCAGGGTTTCTCACATCTATGTCAAGCGGTGCTATCTGCTCATTTCCCACAAATATTATCTCTTCTCTCCCCCTTTCCTCAATTTCAACATCTTTCTCACTCTTTTTTAGGTCAAATGAAGATGTGGGAGCAGCAACATAGAAGGGGATTGAGTGTTCTTTGGCGACGATCGCATGCATGTAAGTTCCTATTTTGTTGAAGAAACCTTCTTTCACAACCCTGTCAGCACCGACAATGACGCTGTCTATGAGACCATCCCTCATAATCTTTGCAGCTGCGCTGTCTGTGATGAGCGTCACTGCAATGTTGTCGTGCATGAGCTCCCATGCCGTGAGTCTTGAGCCCTGATTGAGAGGGCGTGTCTCGCATGCAAACACGTGAACGCGCTTTCCATGGTTGAACACCGCAGTGCGTATGATGCCGAGTGCGGTTCCCCAGCCAACACATGCAAGTCTCCCCGCATTGCAGTGCGTGAGCACAGTCTCTCCGTCTTCAATGAGCGCAGCTCCTCTTTCACCTATGCGCCTGTTCACATCTATATCCTCAGCAATCATCCTCTTCGCCTCGTTGAGAGCCTCAGCAAACATATCATCAGCACGATCATAAACACGCATCGCAGCGGATAAAGCACGATTGACGCCGTATGAAAGGTTGACAGCCGTAGGTCGCAGGTTCGCAATTTCATATGCAGCCTTCTCCAGATCTCCACATCGCTCCCTGCATGCAAACACAACACAAAAAGCTCCTGCAACGGCGAGTGCCGGTGCGCCTCTCACGCGCATGTGCAGTATCGCTTCTTTCAACTCAGAAAGCGTCCTGCACGCAATCACCTTCAGTTCAACAGGAAGGCGTGTCTGATCTATCATCCTGACACATCCTTCCTCATCGTCCCACCAAATCGTGAGATCCTCTTCCATATCTCAGTATGAGATCTCTGACTAATTGTCACTCTCCTCTTTTACCCTCAGTCGCTGAGAAGGCTCCGTCCGTAAGGGCGGAATCGGAGGAGGCGGGTGGGATTATGAAGTCTGTATAAGGAATGGTGGTAGTCGATAATGAATGTCGTCAGATGCATCAGGCTGACGAAGCGGAAGCGAGAACTGCATAACGGAGAATATGCTTTCAACATTGACCCCCGCAGGGAATACCCTCTCAAGGAAAGATCTAATGGACATTCGTAAAACAGATAACAAACTCGCCAATACTGGGGCCGAGAGGTTGAACTCAGAAATAAATACTCTTCCATTATGGCGATATGGGAGGTCGCTGGGTTGCCGTATCTGTGGCACCGCACCAAAGTTCCACGGCAAAAGGGTGAGCTTAAAAATATTTCTGGCTCAGGAGGAAGCTTGGCAAGGAGAAGAAACTCAGAGCGATAAAGAGGATTGGGCATGAGCGAAGGATCGTGAATGATGAACTTCACAAGATAGCGAAAGAAATTGAATAGCGAAATAAATTGTTGAAGAAGCAGAGAGGCACAACGCAATAATAGCGATAGGCAAACTGAAAGGCATTAGAAAAAACAAAAACAAAAAAGGAAGGAGGGCGAACAGGAAAATCAACTCCCTACCCTCCTATGATTTCCTTCATAAGTGGATTCTATGTCACGATGTTACAGTTGTTGAAAACTTACGGATTCATGGTTAAAGCCCGACGCATCTTGGGGAAAATTTCAATCAAATATACGAGGCTGACATGAGAGCGGTCAGGGTGAGCCCGACCATGTTTGTCTTTGTCATTTGACAACCTGCCGAGAGATTTTCAGCCTGCAGAATAAAAGGGGGTCGAACCCTATGAGCCTGTTGAGATGAGGCTTCTACTCCCTGTAACAAGGCTGAGAGAAGCAAGTCTCCTCCATGAAGCAAGAAGTCCCATGCGTAAGGGGTAGTTCACCATACAAAGTTCACCATACAAAGTGTGCTCCTGCTAAAGGCGATATTATGGTAAATATGCCCGCTGCAACTGCTAAAATTAAAAAAGAAAAAAGAAAAAGAAAAAAATTTTTTCTTATTTTATGGATAGCTTCCTGGCCATCCTGTGATATTTGTATCTCCGGTTCCGTTTCTCCATCCGTATACTGTGATGGTGTATGTGCCGTTGATTGACCAGTCAGTGACATTGAAGTGCGTAGGCGGCAATTCAAGCTCAGGCGTTGCATTGAACTCAAGGCTGTATCTGTGCGTCCAGTTAATTATAACAGGTATTTTCGTATGGCATGCTATGCACGCTTCATTCGCATCCTCCATGTCAGAATTGCTTATCGCCTCCATCACGAAGGCTTTATGCGCAGCGTTGCTTCCTGTATCCTCAGAGTCAATTGTCAGGCTAAAGCCTCCTGCCGGTGGAATATAGTATATATGTCCGGTGTGAGCATTTCCATGACATCGTATGCAATCCTCGTTATTTTTATATCTACCTTCATGAGCGGGTCTCCCGTTAGGATTCATACTCGGATCCCAATGGCATGCTGACCAGCAGTTCCAATCTACTGCATTGGAATGTCTCACACCATATTTATCTCCGCTATGGCAATACATGCATGGAACAGTTGAAGCTGCGTGTGATTCTTTACCTGGCGTGACATCTGTGGCTGAAGTGCCAACATCACCATATGTATAGTTTTCATATGTTGAATTTCTGCGCCAGATGGGGAAATATCTGTGGCAATATTCACATCTCATCCTTTGATAGCCTGTCTCTCCCGTGTGCGGTCCAATCAGAGCGCCCATCTCATTCGCAACATCCGCATGGCACTTCTCACATGGCACACTTTGATTTCCAGTCAGATTATACCATGTGTGCTGACCTGCGAAGAGCGATATGGTGCTTGGCAGTGCAAATATGCCAACTGCAACCACCGCAACAGCCAACAGTATAATATTGCTCTTCATTTTCTCTCACTTCCCTTTATTTTTTTTTACCTTAAAAGAAAAGGATATCATATTACCACTCCCCATTTCCTCATACCTTCCTTTTCACCTCAAAGGAAAAAAGAGAAAAAAGAGAAGAGAAAAATTCTCCTTTTATCCTATGGATAGCTTCCTGGCCATCCTGTGATATTTGTATCTCCGGTTCCGTTTCTCCATCCGTATACTGTGATGGTGTATGTGCCGTTGATTGACCAGTCAGTGACATTGAAGTGCGTAGGCGGCAAATTAAACTCAGGTGTGCAGTTGAACTCAAGGCTGTATCTGTGCGTCCAATTAATTTTAACAGGTATGTGCGTGTGACATGCTATGCATGCTTCATTCGCATCCTCCATCTTTGTGTCGTTCACCGCACTCTGAATGAACCCCTGGTGAGCGGCATGACCGCCCGGATGTGTGCCATCTGTGTAATTGTATGGACTGCCTGCTGGCTGATCGAATCCACCTGCGGCAAAGCCGGGCATACTCTTTCCTTCAAGCGGATTGACCGCATCACTGGCATTGAACTGGTGGCAGAGCATGCAGGCGACGGTAGAAGCTGCGTGTGCCTTCGTACCGGGTGTGACATCTGTCACATTAGCTCCAACATCTGCATAAGTAATGCTCGCATTCGCCCTGTGACAGCCGTAGCATGCGGTGTTGTCAGGTTCTCCCTCAGGATTCTCACCCCAGTCATAACCATTCCATTTGTGGAATGCGCTCTGTTCAAGTTCTGCAAAGACATCTGCGTGGCACTTCCTGCACGGAAGATCATTGCTGCCATTTATTGCATACCATGTGTGTTGCCCTGCGAACAGCGAGATTGTGCTCGGCATAGCGATGATACCTACAGCGACCACTGCAATTGTCATCAGCACCAAATTACTCCCCTTCATTCAGGTATCACCTCCATTCATATGTAGGTGATTGCACATAAAAATATTTTCGGTTTTTTCCAATATGAGTATAAAATAAAAACAGTAAGCGAGGTCTCTCATTTTTTCCCTCACTGCGGATGAACAAAAATATGCAATCGCAAGCGAATAACATTCAAATAAACACAAATATTGAAAAGATGTGCACAATTTAATGCAAAAAATTTGATTTATCATGCCTTCTGAATGCATTTTATATCTCAAAAAAATTTCACAATATTGTGAAGTATATTTTAAAATGCTTTGAGAATATGTAGAGGAGATAAAAGGTGTTAAGGTTTATCGCATTTGTGCATGTCTTTCCGCATTTGTCTTTGCTTTTTTGTCTGCGTCCCTGACACCACAGTCATTCCACAGGTGCTGTTGCAAGCGCTTCTCACCACAAGCTCTTTTTATTTTGAGGAGGAATAATAGAGCGATGGACGAATTTATGTTCGGGACGGATTTGGTGAAGCGAGGATTTGCGAAGATGCAGAAGGGCGGAGTCATCATGGATGTCACGAACGCATCGCAGGCTGAAATAGCGGAGGATGCAGGAGCGGTAGCAGTTATGGCTCTTCATATGGTTCCGGCTGACATAAGAGCGGAAGGAGGTGTTGCGAGAATGGCAGATCCTGAGAAAATCGTTGAGATAATGGATGCAGTGACAATACCGGTGATGGCGAAGTGCCGCATAGGTCATGTTGCGGAGGCTGTTGCTCTTGAAGCCTTGGGCGTTGACATGATAGACGAATCAGAAGTCCTGACTCCAGCTGATGAATTTTTCCACATATACAAAAAGAAGTTCAAGGTTCCTTTTGTCTGTGGCGCTCGCTCTCTCGGAGAGGCAGTAAGGAGAATATGGGAAGGAGCGGCTATGATCAGAACCAAGGGAGAAGCCGGCACAGGAAATGTGGTTGAGGCAGTTAAGCACATGCGTATGATAAATTTCGCAATAGAGATGATAGGTTCAATGGATGATTATGAGATACATGCAGTCGCGGAGAGATATGCGAATTCCTACAGGAAAATTGCTGATATAGTATGCGGGGAGCTGGGAACTTCTTTGAAGGCGGGAGTGTTTGAGGGATTCACGATTGAGGAAATTGCAGATGGATTACATAATGTGCTGTTGGAAGTGAAGAAGATTGGAAGGCTTCCTGTTGTCAACTTTGCAGCTGGAGGTATAGCAACTCCTGCAGACGCTGCATTAATGATGAAACTCGGAGCAGACGGAGTTTTTGTTGGTTCGGGCATATTCAAATCCGCGAATCCTGAGGGATATGCCCGTGCCATAGTGGATGCAGTCCATCATTACGACGATGCGAAGGAAATCGCTGAGATTTCAAAGGGATTGGGAGATGCGATGAGCGGCATATCAGAGCCTGAGGAGCATATGCAGGTGAGGGGAATCTGACGGCCGCAGTTGGGTGGAAGGAGAGAAAAAAACAGAGAGCGCCCGGCAAACGCAGCATCATCATCGCAGTTGGATATCGGTATATGAAGTTGGATATCAGTATATGAGCATCAGTGGATGAGCATCGGTATATGAGCACAGGAAGCGGATATGTGAAAGGAGGTAGGAATGGAAATGGAATTTGGAGAATTGTTGAGAGGAGAAGAGGCGGAAGGTAAGGAGAAGCATGTTCCGCATATTGAAGTTGGAAAGGGGCGAGGAAGAGAGGATGTGGATGTGGTGCGCATTGTTGTCGGCAAAGAGGTGCCGCATCCGAACACAGTGGAGCACCACATAAAGTGGATAGAGCTATATGGTGTGAAGCGTGATGGGCAGGTTGTTGATATCGGGAGAGTGGAGCTGGCACCAACATATACGAACCCGAATGTGAGGTTCCAGGTGCCCGTGAAAGAATTTAAAGCGTTCTGCGCACTCGCATATTGCAACCTGCACGGCCTCTGGAAAAATTGCATAGAAATTTAGAGAAAAGGAGCTCAATGAAAAGAGGAGAAGGCAATTCTCCGATGAATTTGATTGGATGCCTGATTTGATGCCGCAAGCATCGGACGGGAAAATCGCATGCAATATAAACAAACTGAGTGAGAGGAGCCAAGCATTTTATATTTTTTTTACATTTTTCTTCTATTTAAAAATAAAACTATCATAACAATAATAATAAAAAATCAAATCAATTACTTATTTCCCCTATCTCTGATCCTTTTGATCTGCTGACTTCTGATCTGCCTGAGGCACCATTGCACTATGCATCTTGTTCGCCCTGTCGTATAGATAGGGGAAATGGTGAGGAGGAAGGGATATGGGAGAGCGAGCGGTGCGGGAACAATAATAAATGCGATCGCCACATACAGAGGCGCTGCTTTTGGCATAGACATGTGGACGCATGCGGAGGTGGAGGTGGGTGAGGACATGCATGGGATACACTGTGAGGTCTCAGGCTTTCAAAATGCTGACACCAGGCTGATAGAGCGTTGTGTTGGGGAGGTTCTGCGGAAATTCGGCATCAAGCTCTCCGCATTTGTGAGGACGAGTAGCGAGATTCCAATGGGAAGCGGGCTCAAAAGCAGCAGTGCAGCTGCGAACGCTGTCATTGTTGCGACACTTGACGCCATCGGGTGCGATATTGATGTGCTTGATGCCATCAGATTGGGAGCGATTGTCGCAAAGGAAGTCGGCGTCTCTATCACGGGTGCGTTTGACGATGCTTGCGCCTCAATGCTCGGCGGATTCGTTGTGACGGACAACAGGCAAATGCAGCTCTTGCGCAGGGATGAGCATGAATTTACGGCGGTGGTGCTCATTCCTCACGAGAGGGCTTTCACCGCAGAGACGAATGTGCTTCGTGCAAGAACGATCGCCAATTGGGTTGAAAAGGCATTTGAGGATGCACTTCACGGAAAATATGAAGAAGCGATGACGCTCAACGGCTTCTTATACACAGCAGCCCTCGGATTCTCAGCTGAGCCAATGCTCGTTGCGCTTGAATGCGGCGTGAAAGGCGTCTCTCTCTCAGGAACAGGTCCTTCTTATGTTGCACTCGTTGAAAGTGAGGAGAAGGCTCGTGAAGTTGAACACTCTTGGAACGCTATGGGCTGGGATGCTGAAGTACGAAAATGTAAAATTAACAATAGGTGCTCCTACTCCTCAGGATGCTGAGATGATAACATTCACATAAACCGACGTTGGAGACAGTCGTTTCAGTATTTAGCCCGTCATTCCCACACTCATCCTCTATCGTTCGACGAGTTTTATTTTGTATAGAGAGGTTAAAGAGGAGAGGAGAAGAGAGGACGATGGTAGTGCAGGCAGGGAGTTCAAGCAATGTGTTGAGTTGAAGAGGTGGTGGTGAGGTAAATGAGAATGCGGGAAAAAGTATTGTTGGCGGTAGTAATAATGGTGATAATTTCTTTCTTTTTCATCTACCACCCTCCTGAACCCGCCAGAATCTATGAACCGGCCAGAATCTACCAGATGCTAATAATAACCGACGGGAATATCAGTGCATGGCAGGATGAAACTTGCACACGTCCACTTTTAGAAATCAATTGGGAAGAAATAAAGCGGAAAAGGATGGACACCATAGTGTTTTACCTGAGAAATGACCGTCAATATCCCGTGATTGCTACATGGAAGGACAATATCTATGGGGATTTCCAAAATGTCAAATATTGGGATGAGAAGAATGGAACATGGTGGCTATGGCCCGAATATGTGTCTGAAGGACCTAGCTATGTATTATACCTTAAGCCTGGGCAGGTTTTTAAAGTGAAATATGAGTTGGGTCCTGTTCTGCCGATGAGAATTACCATTTGGAGTGTGAGATATGAAAATGAGGAATAAATACATAAAAAGACATACCACCAAGGATGCCCTTTCCAGGTGCAGCGAGAATGGAGCTTAAAATATAATGAAGACGGAAAGATCATAGCAAGTGAAGCAAAGTTGAGAATAATATAAAATCCGTTTGGGCATAGCGGAAGAAGATCTCTCTTAAATGAGAGAGATATTGATTACATTGAACTGACAGGTGAGCTTATTGTGAAAGGTGAGAAGAGCCCGGTAGATATAGAAAGGTCTGTAGGTGATTCATTCTTGCTCAAAGAAGAAATCACCACACAGGGGGTCTTCAGCGAGGAAGTCTCCGCTTTTCACGAATGCTCTTGCCCTGCATCCGCCGCAAATCTCACGATGCTTGCATATTGAGCAGCGACCTTTCACCGCTCTACGCCTCAGTGCTGAGAGAATTTCTGATTTCAAAATACTGCGAAGGCTCTCTTCACGCACATTCCCCGCACAGATTTCAAGCAGAGGACACGGAACAACATTCCCGTTGGGTTTAATTGAGAGCATGCTTATTCCTGCTCTGCATCCAGGTGTCTCGTTCCAAAAGAAATCCGGGACGAAAGCGCCCTGCGATGCTTTCCTGCGCAAGATCACCCAGTACTGGCATGCCTGCGTCGTGCAGATTTCAATTCCTCGCCTCCTCACCTGCTCCTCGTATATGCGTTGTAAGTTCGCTGCATATTCCTCAACGCTCAGCTCACTCTCTTTCGCATCAATGCCGCGACCAAGCGAGATGAAGTGGAAAATTCTGACCTGCGATGCTCCCAAGCGTTCAGCAATGTCTAAAATCTGCGTAAATTCCGCCTCGTTCTCTCGCAATATGCAGGGGTCAATTACAAGGCGAAGCCCCGCCTTCCTGCATGCTTTCGCAGCTCTCACAGCACGCTCAAAGGAGTTCTTGCCACGCAGCCAGTCGTGTGTGCGTTTCGTGCCGTCTATCGGAATAATCACCTCAGATACGCCACTCTCTCGCAGTTTGTATGCCGTCTCTTCGTCAAGAAGCGTGCCATTCGTCGCTAAGGACATGCTCAAACCCCGCTCTTTACCGTAGGCGAGGATTTCAAAGAGGTCCTCTCGCAGCAAAGGCTCGCCACCGCCAAATGTCACACGCACTTCTCCGCAAGCGTCCTCGTTGGCTTCGCCTCCTTCGTCCCCTCCGCCGAAGGTCTTCGCAATCTCGTCAACGACTGCGAGTGCCTCTTCTGTGCTCAGCTCGTTGGCTTGTGGCTCGCCAGCCTCAAAGTAGCAGTGCCTGCACCTCAAATTGCAACGCCTCGTGATGTTCCAATTTATGCTGAATTTCATGTTTGTAGAGGGGAAATGCAAGAAAAAAGAATGTTGTGAAAACTCGGGGGTGATCACCTTCTAAAGGCACAGTTATCGTGCTCAAATTAACCCCTGTGCTCAAATTAACCTCAGACTCAGCACCAACACATGAACAGTTAAACACATGAACAGTTATGTTCGTATAGGGGCATTCAAAGCGCCTTTTGATCCAGATGTGTATGGCGGTGTCTATATGTGTGGTGAAATTGTATCCTGCGCTTTCGTTTGAATTCCTGTTCAAATCCGAACTGTTCACAACAATATAACAACAATATAGTAGTATTGGGCAGGAGCCCTATCAGATTCTATGAGAGGTTCGTGGAATCGTATTTGGTGTGTAGTTTCCAGATTCTGTTCCATATTTGACCGGGCTGTCGGCGGTCTCATCTGTGACCCAGTTTACAGTTGCTGAAGTCAATGTGATGTTTGTTACAGTCACATCGGAAATCAAGGGTTTCATTCAAAAGGCGGAGTCATCAAATCCAAGAACCTCATATTTTGTCTCGGCCCACTGATTATTTCAGTAGCATTTTCAGGCAGACGTCAGGGTATCCTCATAACATAACGCTTGCCCACAATCCTGCCGAGCAGCATCTAAGGTCAGAAACGGTATCGGCTATTACATCACCAAGCAGGCGTATTGGTGGTCAAAAGATAGGTTATAAGTGACAGCTTCCTCAGCCACTGCTTCATTGCCAGGCACTGTCGGTGCCCCAGTGGCATCCTCTGATGCCAGATCCCAGACTGCATCAGCACTCTCAACGATTCTCTCATCACCGAGTGCTATATTGAATTTTATCTTTCCGTTTCAACATGCGAAAGCGTGGCGAGGGCAGTAAAACCGAATCCAGTTCAAATAAGAAGGTTCGGAGGTCGGAATATGACTTTAATGATTGGGAGAGCATCTCCCGTCGCAATAATCTCTTTTCTGCACAGAAACACAGAAACACTTAAAAACTAAAAAACATGAAAGAATCAGAAAAAGATAGATAAAGCAGAATAGATTGAACGAAAAAATTATTCTGAAACCAAAGTATGGACCATCTGTCAAAGACTGAGGAAATTTTGCAAAATTGTAGAAACTGACTCAGTCTTTGGAAGTGCATTGTAATCCGAAAAACACATAATCATCGTAGCATATAACAAGCAGGTGAGGCAACAATAGGGACCGGATGGATCCCCCGATTCATCTCACAGTCCGTTACTTAACGGCTTTCTGCAAGAACTGTTTTCGTTGCTCACCGATTATCTGATTTATGAGCGACAGAAACTCATCCTCGGTGCCTGCGGGTATTGAAGCGCCTGCTGCAGTTGGATGACCCCCACCGAATCCTCCCACATTTTTTGATGCTATTTCAATTGCCCTCGCGAGATCAACAGATCCTTTAAAATGACTGCCACATCTTGCAGATACCTTGGTCTCATCATCCGGTTTCCCTATCCTGTTCAACACGATAACAGGTTTGTCAGTGAATATATATCTCGCGAGAACACCAGCCAGAGTGCCAGTTATCCCTCTCTCACGAACATAAAAATAATATATATCTGACATTTCGTGTATATCTTCTCGTGCTCTTTTCAATTCCGTAATCAGTTTTACTTGAAATTTTCTTAAATATCTCAGAGCTTCATCAAGCATCCCATTATCACGCAGGCAGAGTGCGATGCCTATGCCTCCCTTTCCAAATCTTCCGCATGTGTCTATTATGCGCATCAGGTCGTAGCTGTTTTTCACGACTTCCTCATGCAGAATGTATATTGTTCCGAAGAGTGTGTTCTCATTTTTTGTATCTGATGACGATGTATGGGAGGAGAGGAGTGCTGAGGCTATTTTCCGATGTTCCTCCTCGCTCAGTTCGCTCATTTTCTTTTGAGCGTCCAGTCCGAGGTCCTGAATGAATTTCTCTATCCTGTCAGGGTAGCCTGTCAGTTCTGTATAGGGGTCTGTTGCATAAAGCAGCACATCCTTTATCACACCGTCGCCGAGTTTCAGCCCTTTTCTCGTTGATATCACGCCTTCTTTGAGAGATTCCTCAAGGATAAGATTGTTTATTCCGCGGTTCATCTCCTGGTAGTCGCCGAGTGCGCCTACGATAGCGAGACCTGCGAGGTCTATGTTGCCTTTTTTCCCATCTTCCGTCAGATATCTTGCAACCATGTATGTGAGACTTGCCGCACATGAGGTGTCATCATCCCCTGCGAGAACTGGATTTATGTGGATGAGCGCGGATCGTGTGCGTGCGTCATCGTATGTGAGAGTGCTGTGAGAGGAGGATCTTTCCATGTCAAACAATGAGACCACTTTCCGAGGCAGTTCCAGGTGTTGCTGCTCATGTGCTGAGATGCTGCTCACTGGAGGTTCATGATGGTCTATGACGACGACATCCCTTCCTCCGAGGGTTTCCCATATCATGTTTATATGTGCGGTTCCCATATCACAGAGGAATATCATGCCATCCTCCTCATGCAGCATGTGAGGAGATAATTTCGGAACTATGCTCGTGTGAAAAGGTATGCCCATACGAAACAGCACATTACACATGATGCCCGCAGCTGCCAGACCATCAGCATCATAGTGCGAGAAGATGCGCACGAAATTATGCTTTCTTATTTTATCCAATATCACCCCTGCTGCTGCCCTTATCTCCTCATCAAAATCCATCCTTATTGAAAGAGATCGCATGTTTTAAATCATCATCGCTTACAGCACGCTCATATCACATACTCAGTCACATACTCAATATCACACACTCAATCACATATCACATATATATAATGCTTCCCATTCTGCGCCATTCTGCGAGCTCAGATGGAGAAACACTGCCAACCTATAAATTGCCGCTCAATAAATAAGAGCTGTATGGAAAGGAGTCTGGAGGAAAGAGTGCGTGAGGTGATTGAGAGCGAGATAAAGCCCATACTCGCGATGGAGGGCGGAGATATAGAGCTTTTGGATGTCAAGGACGGTGTTGTTCGTGTGAGGCTGAGAGGAGCATGCGCGGGCTGTCCTTTCAGTCAGATCACACTCACAAACTTCGTTGAGACGACGATCAAGGCGAAGGTGAATGAGGTGAAGAGTGTTGTTGCAGAAGGGGCAGCGTTTCCATTCCTGTGAGAATCGTCGAAGCCGATGATGAGATGTGCCGTATGAGCGGATCGATGAGATATGAGCTTTCATGTGGATTTGTGATGGTGATGGTGATGGTGATGTTGATGTTGATGTCAATGTCAATATTGATGTCAATGTGAAGGAAGAGGTGGAGAGAGGAGGATTGATAAAATGGTGAGCTGTGATAAGTGTGGGAAGAAAGCGAAAAATCTGAAGAGGGTTGGCAGGGAGCTGCTTTGTGAGGAATGCTATCAGAATCTTGTGCGTGATATCGCGAGGGATCAGCAGGCGATAAGTGGCAGTTATGAGTGATGGAGAGGGTAAGTGATGAGTGCTGAGAGATATGCGCGGCAGATACCGATGATAGGCGAAGATGGTCAGAGGCGGTTGAGGGACACGAAGGTATTTGTTGCAGGTGCTGGCGGTCTTGGCTCCGCTTCTCTCCTCTATCTGACAGCGGCTGGCATAGGTGAGATCATAGTTGCAGACCACGATATCGTTGAGGAGAGCAACCTGAACAGGCAGATATTGCACTTCTTCCCCGATATAGGAAGGAAGAAAGTGGAATCAGCCAGAGAAAAGCTTGAGAAGCTGAATCCGGAGGTCTGCATTGAGGTGGTGGCGGACAGCATAACAGCGGAAAATATTGATGATGTTGTGGATGATGCGCGGCTGATAGTTGATGCAATGGACAATTTCAAAACGAGATACCTGCTCAACAGATGTGCACTGCGCAAAAACATTCCGCTTTTTCATGGAGCGGTATATGGATTGGAGGGCGAAGTGATGACTATAATTCCCCGAAAAACTGCATGTCTTCGCTGTATATTTCCGAAGCCACCTCCGGAAGGAGCTACACCTGTATTCGGTGCGACATGCGGTGTGATCGCAAGCATTCAAGTGGTTGAAGTGCTGAAATATGTGTTGGGGCGCGGTGAGCTGCTTGAGAACAGGATGCTGTGGTGGGACGGCATGAACGCACGAACGGAGGAGATAAAACTGAGGAGAAATGAGAATTGCGAGGACTGCGGCGGGGAAAGTGCTATCTGATGTGCGCTTCAGCTTGATGATTGGGGATGATTGTTGATTGAGGCTTGATAATGGAGAGATGCGAGGGATGATGGATGTTGATGTGGGAAAACTGAATCAGATGCTTCGCTTTCTGCAGTCTTGCAGGAGGTATTCGGACGAGATATCAGCGGATGAGGATGGCAGGGAGGTCTGCGTTGCTGGCTGGCTCCATGAGCGCAGGGACTTGGGGGGCGTTCTGTTCTCCATTATAAGAGACAGGGGAGGCATTGTGCAGGTGACATTCAGGAGGGAGACCGTCGGTGAAGAGATGATAGAGCGTGCGCGTGGAGTCAGTCGTGAGTCTGTTGTTGCGGTTATCGGCGTTGTGAAGGCTGACCGCAGGGCGCCTCGTGGTTTTGAGATAGTGCCGCGCACATTTGAGGTTTTGAACGAGGCGGCTGCTGAGCTTCCGCTGGATGCCACGGGAAAAGTTCATGCGAATCTCGACACGCGACTTGATGCGAGGTTCATGGATCTGCGCTCGGAGAGAGTGAGAAACATATTCATGGTGCGTGCCGAGGTGCAGAGGTTGGCACGAGAATTCCTGAATTCCCGCGGTTTTGTTGAGATAAACACGCCCAAAATAGTTTCAACTGCTACGGAGGGGGGTGCAGCGCTTTTCCCGATATCCTACTTTGAGAGGGAGGCCTTCCTGAATCAGAGCCCTCAGCTTTATAAACAGATGATGATGGCATCCGGCTTTGATGCTGTGTATGAGATGGGTCCAATATTCAGGGCTGAGGAGCATGACACCACGAGACATCTCAACGAGGCGACATCACTGGATGTTGAAGTTGCGTTCGCCGATCACGAGCATGTGATGTCGCTGCTTGAGGATCTTGTTGTGTTCATATACGAGGGCATCGCGGAATACACCGAAAGAAAGAAAATGGACTTTCGCATTGAAGTTCCGAAAAAGCCTTTTGAGCGCATCACTTACGACCATGCAATTGAACTGCTCAGTGAGCACAATATTGAGATGGAATGGGGTGATGACTTCAGCACGATCGCTGAGAAGACACTCGGCGAGATAATAGGTGCTCATTACTTCATCACAGACTGGCCCTGTGAGATCAAGCCTTATTACGCAATGCCAGCAGCTGCAGCAGGCTGTGATAAAGACGCATCATCAGAAAGATGTAACGCATTTGACCTCATGCATCCTCGTCTGGAGCTCGCATCAGGTTCTCAGCGCATACATGATTACAATCTCCTGCGAAAAAATATAGAGATGAGAGGGCTTGACCCCGAGAGCTTCAGGTTCTATCTCGAGGCGTTCAGATATGGAATGCCTCCTCATTCAGGATGGGGTCTCGGCATTGAAAGACTGCTCATGACAATGCTCAATGTTGAAAACATAAGAGAGGTCATACTGTTCCCAAGAGACAGACGCAGACTCGTTCCATGAATTGATTGCCAGCCTGCACAAAAGCCTGACTGTGTCCAAAGAAAAAGCGCAGAAATGACGCATTGGACACAGAAACCATTGCTGAAGGCATGACGCAGCCTTCTCACACACATCCATATAGCAACACCAGCCGAACTGAGAAAGTTCTTCGCAACACAGCATATGCCGGGCGGTGCCCCCTTCTTTTAGAATCGGAACACCTCCCACGACTACGACTGAAGTCGCAGGAATCATTCAGCCATACTCACACTCACCACTTTCCACAGCCGGCGCTTTCAGTCTTGCAGTTGTGGAGGCTCAATCTCCACAGCACCCGCTCGCTCATAACTGAGCCTCTCATATCCATAATTTTCCACCTGCCACCCATGCTCTATGAAAAGATGTGAAAAGATGAAAAGACGGGAATCGGCAGCGACAATATCAGATTCAATCCTCAGCACGGTTCTCATGAGCACAGTTCCTGCAGATGCCCTTGAGGCATATGATTATCTCAAACACCTTGTGACCATGAATTTCATCTATTCTCTCAAACATAAAATCCACATCGTATATGTTTCCACATTTCACGCATCTGAAATGAGCATGAGGTTCTGTATTTGCATCAAATCTCGCGCCTTCCTCGCATATTGAGAGCTCTGCGACTATTCCCTTTCTTGCAAAGATGTGTAATGTGTTGTATATTGTGGCCTTTGATATGGTCGGAATATCCTTTGAAAGAGCCTCATATATCATCTCCACTGTCGGATGGCTTTTGCTCTTCCTCAGATATTCAAGAATTTTAAGCCTCTGGAATGTGGGAGATATGCCATGCCTCTCTAGCTCTCTCTTCAAACTCTCAAGATTCACATATTGCCGCATCTTCTCTTTGTCACTCATTCATAGCTTTTGCCAGCTGCCTTCGTTCTCTGTTATTTAGTTCTTTTTTATTTTATTTTTTTTATTTGTTTGTTTTATCTATTATTATCACCCTATCATTTACCGTATCCGCTTCTTCTTTCGACACAGGTTCATTGCGGCTGTGCACGATGCCTCCGGGGCGTCTGTCAAACAATGCGAGTTTTAACACTATCAGAAAGAATCTGACAACCTCTTTTGTTCCGAGTTTTGATCGTCCAGCCGTCCTGTCTCTGAAGATTATGGGAATCTCTCCAATTTTAAAACCTTTTTTCTCGACTTTATACACCATTTCAACCTGAAATGCATATCCTTCCGAGTGGATATGGTTCATATCTATGCTTTTTATGACATTTCTTTTGTATGCGCGGTATCCACTTGTCGCATCTCTGACACTGAGCTGAAGCAACTTTCTCGCAATCATGTTCGCGCCGATGCTTATGATGCGTCTGAAGTTGCTCTGATTGTTTGTGCAGTTCCCACGCATGTATCTTGAGCCCACCACCACATCGTATGTCCGCAACATTTTGAGGAATTCGGGTATCATAGCAGGGTCGTGTGAGAGGTCACCGTCCATTTCAAAGATGACATCTCCTGTTGTGTTTGCAAAACCTGTTTTATACGCGGAGCCAATTCCCATCTTTCGCTCCCGCACAATCACATGTATGTGGAACTCCTCCGCAAATATCTTGGATATTCTCTCCACCTCCTCCGCCGTTCCGTCGGCGCTGTTATCATCAACCACAATAATCTCTCCCGAGATGTTGTTTTCACGCATGATGTTCACAAGTGCAGGTATCAATATGCGTATATTTTCTCTTTCATTATATGTGGGTATCACGATTGAAACATGCACAGGTGCTCACCTCTCAGCGCTTTGCTCTACCTGTGGCTTGAGCGGCAAGAAAAAGTTATTTTTCATTTGAACGATCTTTTAAGCATGAGACGACTGGCTGCCGCCCTCGTCATGCTGTTTCTGGTCTGCAATGCCACATCCGCTGCCGCGATTCAGCAGGCACTTTCATCACCTGAGATCGAAAAGGGGAAATTCTGCATATTGCGTGTTTCGCCAACTGAGCTTCATCCATCTGAAAAAACGACTGTGCGCATCACACTGAAAAACATGGGAAATCGTTCAGCTTATCGCGTGTCTGCGGAGGTTCTCGCTGAAAAATTAAAGGGAGCGCCTGTGAAGGTCGTGGGGAATGCTCGGAAAAGCGTTGGCAATTATCCTTACTATGCGGTTGGCACGGATCGCGAAGTGACTGTTGAATTTGATTTCTTCGTTGAGCGAAATGCCACGCCGACTGTGTATGAGATCCCGCTCTGTGTTTACTGGACGAACGATTTTGAAAGTGAAACCGCGGAACGCAGCGACATCTTGTATTTTGGACTGCGTGTGAGCGGAGTGGCTGCGCAGTCTGAGATAGATATATTGAATGTCTCAACGGATCCGGAGGTTCTTGTGCCCGGGGGCACAGGAAGGATAACGGTTGAGATGCAGAATGTTGGAAAAGCGAGAATACGAACACTTAATGCTGTTTTGAGGACGGAAAGAACGCCATTCACACCGTTGAACGGGGATCTGGAGGTGCATTTCCGCGAAATAGCGCCTGGTGAGAGATTCATTGCGGAATTTCATATTGCTGTTGAGCACCATGCATCTGAGGTGGCAGACCGCATTTACTATGAGCTGCCTCTCGTCATGGAATACAGCGACGACTTCGCCTCCCTCTCAAAAAACACAAGCATAGGCGTTGAGGTGAGGGGCTTGCCGAATGTGCTCATTCAGGAAATAACAGTTGAGCCCTCGCAGCTTACAGCAGGCACGGAAGGACTGTTCATGCTCACGCTCGTGAACACAGGAATATTGAACGCCGAAAATGTGAAGGTGCGCATTGTAGGTGGCGACGACATACTGACAGAAAGTCTCAAGTTCGTCGGAGAGATAGCACCTCATGACACGCATACTGTTGCATTCGGCATAAGAGTGGCTGATGATGTGCATTTCGGCAGGCACGCGTTTAACATCCTCATATCATACGAGGACGAATTCGGGAAGAAATTCTCCAATATGAATGTGTATGAGATAAGCGTTTTCCCTGCAAAACCCCTCATCCCTTCCGAATACATATACGCAGGTATCTTCATAATTACACTCGTGTTCATCATATATCTGATATTATTGAAACTTGAGAGCAGGCAGCGTGCAGTGATGAGCAGAAAAAAAGACCAAGATGGAGAGAGATTATGAGGAGTTGATGACGGGATGAGCAAGAGACGCCTGTTTGTGATGCTCCTGTTTTTTTTATGCTATTCGCTGTCTGTTGTTCCATATATCATACATTCAAATTCGGAGAAAGCGGGCATATATATGGTTTCAGCAGTCAGGGAGATAGGCATTGATGAAATACCGGAGGATGTGAGGAGTATTTTTGGAGAAGAAGAGAGCGAGAAAATCACTGTGTATCTCATTGAAAATCCAATTTCACAGGAGAAAAATGTGATGTTATCCGCGTCACCGCATTCATTTGTGAAGGATGATGTCGTGGAAATATATGATACAGTGACTGAGTGGTTTGTTGACTGGCATGCATATGACTTCTTCGGGGAGTCATTCTCAAAACTCATAATAGGCAGTGCCCATCGTGTTTCAGATTTTGAAGCGTATGTTGAACGCATGCTCGCATCTCCAATTGGCGCTGTCATATATGAGATCTCAAAATTTTCATTCTTCATTTCTCCTCTTCTCCTCGCATTTTACATTTCAGAATTCAGATTGAGGCTATGGACAATCCCGCTTATCCTCTCAATATACGCGGCTGAAGTCATGGTCTCAAACATCATTGCACAGCTGCACGGAGTTATGGCAGATGATCTGAGCAGATACTTCGGATATTCCTTCATAATACTCGCATTTCTCTCCGCTGTGCTTCGCAAGCGCGGAGATGTGGATGTAAAACTATATGAGATCATCTCATCTGCACTCTCAAAATTCTCCCGTTGAATCTGAGAGATTGATGAAATGATGAAGAGGAGAGATTGATAAAAAATCATGAATATCGCAACTTATTTAAAGTTAAAGCAGAAACGGGAATGCTGAGTGAGATGAGACATATAAAATTGGGGATCTGGCTTTTTGTTGTGATTATTGCGATTGCCGTGAACGCAGCCCATCACAGTGCTGCAACAGCTGCACCAGCCGCGACGAATGCAGTTGCGAGTGGAGAGGTGATCGTGTGTTTCAGGGATGGAGTGTCGGCTGCAGCACAGGATATGCTTGTCATAAGACATGGAGGTGTTGTCCTGGAAAGAGAGCCAGTGTTGAACTGCGTTCTAGTGCGTGCGAATCGGAATTTTTTGAAAAGCATGATACGTGAGCCTTCCGTGAGTTTTGTTGAGCCAAATCTCGTTGTGCACGCATTATACACGCCCAATGATCCCTTATATTCCGATCAATGGGGCATTACCTCAATAAAAGCAGACAGGGCCTGGGATGTTCAGAAGGGCGATAAAAGTGTGAAAATAGCAATTATTGACTCAGGCATTGACTACAATCATGAGGATTTGCGTGATAATTATGATGACAGCGGTTATGATTGGGTGAACAATGATGATGACCCCATGGATGACAACGGACACGGAACTCACTGCGCGGGGATAGCTTCCGCTGTCATGGACAACGGTCTCGGCATTGCAGGAGTCTCTCAGGTCAAAATAATGGCGGAAAAAGTGCTGAACAGATGGGGCATCGGAAGCACATGGAATGTTGTGAGAGGTATCGTCCACGCCGTGCAGAGCGATGCGAAAATAATCAGCATGAGCCTCGGCAGCCACACACCATCAAAAACATTGCGAAAAGCCTGTCTGTACGCATGGAAAGAAGGATGTATACTTGTGGCCGCTGCTGGAAATGATGGCAGACGGGGGATATGCTATCCCGCCAAGTTCCGAACGGTTATATGCGTTGGTGCGATAGATGAGAAAAACAAAAGATGCAGTTTCAGCAATTACGGCGCTCAAATGGAGCTTGTTGCTCCGGGAGAGCATATCCTATCCACTTATCCGGACGATAAGTATGTGTATATGAGCGGAACATCAATGGCAACTCCTTTTGTTGCTGGCGTTGCAGCGCTTGTGTGGTCTCAGAACGCATCTCTCCGCAACCAGGATGTCAGAAAGATACTTGCGAGAACCGCTGATGATCTCGGAAACGCAGGGTGGGACATTGAATACGGATTCGGCAGGGTGGATGCTGATGAAGCACTTGCGACTGCATGCACTTCGTCAGTGTCTCAAACACAACAGCCGCTGGCAGCATCTGCCCGCTGAAACTTTGACCATCAACTTCCAACCATCAACATTGCTTCGGGCTCATGCAGTGGATTCAGGTCTGCCTGCGCAGTTTCCAGCTTGATGGATGGTGCTGCCACATTGATGGATGACCATGCTCATCTTCAATTCATCTTTTTTTTGGCGTTCATGCGTAAGCGTGGGATAAATGATGAGAATTAACGCCTCATTTTGTGGTGCGGCATTTTGGTTTTATGTGACTCATACATAAAGGAGAAATACGCATGCGGTCGGATGGAGATAACCATCAAAAGGTATAAAAGGAGTGCACGCATCGTGGGCGATTAGGGGAGAGTGCCCCGGATCCAGCGGCGGTGGAACATGTCCGGATGAAGATCAGAGAGTGTGACAAACGCTCCTGGCAGACGCTGCAGGCACGGGATTGCAGGGAGCGAGCTTCGCCTTCGGCTTCGCGGAGGTGATATGACAGCCATCTGGAGGGAACTCCACAGGCACCTCCAGGGGCATCCTGTCGGTTGAGGAGAGCTCCATCCACCGGATTTCGATGAAACGCCAGAGGAGGATATATGGCGAAGCAGAAGTTCATAGCCATAGTGAGACAGGATCAATAAGACAGGCAACACAGCCAAGCTTCTTCATGAACGTAACTGGCGGATGGCCGGGATGGGGAGACGAAAAGCAAGGCCGGGCAGTTGCTGGAAAAGGCGGAAAACCTGAGGCGCATGCAGGTTTCCGCATCAAGCCTCAGCAAGATGGCGGCGCTCTACCTGTTCTGCTCAACGATGCGTTACGCTGATTGATGCTCCAGTCTGCCCTGAGAGAAATTTGAAGTCATCTACTCCTTATCGCAGTCCTGCAGCGAGAAGTAGGTAAACTACTCCCAGCTTTCGCGGGGTTATAGGTCATAAGCCCTAAGGCGCACCCTCTGGCATCAGGGAGCGTCGCCCTAATGCCAATGTTCGCAGATTGAAATCTGCGTTGTAGGTGTGTCGGCAATGTTCGCAAAAGAAAGTTGCATCGGCTCTCAAACCTTGCGCAGAGATGGCATGTCTTAGATGTGTTTCTAGGAGAAACAAGCTTAACTCTTATCCCTTCCCATTTTGCTTTGTAGATAGTGTATTTAATAAAAATACCTCTTACCCGGTTACCGATCATTCTGTTGTTCTTTCTGGAATTTTTGCCTTTAACAGGATGCAATCCCCTGAGATTCTCCATCGCTATCATAGCTTTG
>JAOQIN010000010.1 GCA_026134085.1 Candidatus Methanoxibalbensis ujae | reverse complement strand
CTGCATTGCTCCAGTATGAACAGCAACTTCTCTTTTTGCTCCTCCGAAGGATACAGCCTGAACTTATGAGTTATTGCTTTCACATTCTGCCTCTCTATAAATTGTCTGAGACATCCCCATGCCGCAGTAGCCAAAGATGCCCACAATTTTCCCTTCAACTCAGGTCTCAAACAGAAACTTTGCTGTCCTTTGCTTCACGAGCTGCGATTGCGCCCACTTCGGATGTGCTGTTATGAAAATATGAACACAATCAGGATTTATGAATTGCTCTCTCAGCATGATCCTGCGCTTCTCCTCATTCAGCTCTCTCATTCCGCAAGGCCTGACAGGCCTCCCGTAGTGCAGCATACAAAGTGTTAGTATATGTCATACACGCAGCCCGCTGCACCTATCCAGTGCTCCTGCTTCGCCTTCATAGATATGTATGTCACCATATATCATATATAAATCACACACCTCCCCCGCTCTACCACGGGCAGTAACAGCAGTAATTATTGAAGCATTATGCATTCGCACAGCGCCGCTACAAGCACATACAACAGAGCACCTCTCAGCACCCCACTGCAGTCCAAAGTGTAGCACATGCACAGAATTGGATGGCACATGAATGAGCACAATGAACAGGCATAAACATATATCACATAAAATCAGAAAAGAAGGTTATGCGATGGCAGGCGCGCACATTCCAGAAAGATCCCTGAACGAAACGAGCACATCTCATTCAAACTGTGAGATCACTGAAGAATCAAAAAACGGATCAAACTCAGAAGACATGCTAAGAAGCCTTGGAAGTAAGCGTAAAAGAGAAATAATGCTGCTGCTATCCCTGTTTATAAGTGTTTTCACGATTGCATTGCTTCTGAATTTCAGCATAGACGAGCTCACCACTGTGCGTATAAATCTGTTATTTTTCGCTGCTGCAGTGTTTATGCACTTTCTTGCGCTTTTCATATGGAGTATTCGCCTGAAGGTTTTGAGTGATTTTGTGGTAAGCCGCAGACTCAGACAGCGTGCGGGAAAAACAGAGAAGCCCGGCTCAACAAATGCCCGGAATGTGCGCATGAATGCACGGGAGGATGTGATGCATGAGCGTTTGAAAATTCGTGATTCTCTGAAGATAGTGTTCGCAAGCCTTTTCGGCGCTTGCATAACGCCATCACAGTTTGGTGGAGAGCCCATACGCATATATCTGCTGAGCAAGCGAGCTCTTTCCATAGGTGAAAGCACAGTTATCGTGTTTGGAGAGCGTGTGTTTGACTTCTTCGTTGTGATGATAGGTGCAATATTCAGTGTTATATTCATTTATTTTGTAGTGGAACCTGCATTAAAACCTTTTTTTATGGTTTTATGTGTGTCTCTTATCGTAATATTCAGCATATTGTCCGCTGTTGTTCTGATAGGTGTTGATAATCCTCTCAAGATAAGAATGGCAATGGACAGGGTGTTTGGGATTGTGGAGCGATTTGCTGCGCGCAGCCGAGGACATGCGATTGAGCGCTTCATGGAGCGTGTGCAGGTTGAACTGGAGAACTTCTGCAGTGCGATATCAGTTATCCGTGATGAAGGAGGTGTTGTCGTTCTCAAATCCTTTGCACTTTCAGCAGCTCTCTGGTCTGTTGATTTCTGCATTCCTCCTTTGATAATGTTGAGTTTGTATTCCGACCCTGCGTGGATACCCTCCTTCGCTGCGCAGTTTATTCTTCTGATTCTCGTTTCAATACCCCTCACGCCGGGAAGCAGTGGAGTTGCTGAGTTTGGCTTCACACACATTTACAAAATCATAGGAATTCATGTTGACGCGGTGTTCACACTGCTTTGGAGGCTCATCGTGTATTACATGAACCTTATTCTTGGAGGCATCTCAAGTACGATTTTCCTGCGTGAGCACGCCCGTCGCCGCTGAACCGTTGAAGCTGCTGTGGTTTGACCGCAGAGGATCTCACTGGAGCAGAGCGAAAAAAGCGAAAATTATTTAAATGTCTCAGCGTGGAAGGAGAGGGATGGGCTTTTGCTGAGTTGAGAGGTGTTTGCGTTGATAGGCGTGGAACATTTCCCGATAATTGTCGTCGTAATGTCGCTGCTGTCTGCATATACTATTCTTGTTGCTGGATGGTTCAACAGGAAGGCATGCTTTCCGATATCCTTGATGACACTAATCGCCCAGTTATCCCTTGCAGTTCTGATATTACACCGTGCCATCTCAGCCCCCATAATATACAAAATTGGAGGCTGGATGTTCCCGTGGGGCATTGTATATGTTGTTGATGTGCTGAACGCATTTGTCCTGCTCGTCATCCTTTTTATAGGTGTGTTATGCGTGATCTACGGATGGAAAAATCTTGAGAAGGAAATTGGGCAGAGAAAAACTGTGACTTTTTATGTGGTCCTTCAACTCTACATCACGGGGCTATGCGGTATAGTTGTGACCGGTGACCTTTTCAACCTCTATGTGTTTCTTGAGATAGCATCTCTTTCAAGCTATGCGCTCATCGCTTCTGCTGGAGGAAGGGCGCTCAAGGCATCTTTCAACTATCTTGTGATGGGTTCCATAGGCGCTTGCTTCTATCTGCTGGGCGTGGGATTTCTGTATGCGGTTACTGGGCATCTCACCATGGAGAGCGTAAAAGAAATACTTCCGCTTCTGGGATACGGGAACAAAATGGTTCAGGCGGCGTTCGTGTTCATCCTCATAGGATTCAGCATAAAAATGGCTCTTTTCCCTCTTCACATATGGCAGCCGGACGCATATTCTTATGCTCCTTCAACAGTGAGCGCGCTTATCGCAGCCACTTCATCAAAAGTCTCAATTTACGCACTTATGCGTGTCTTGTTATCAGTGTTTACGCTTGATTTTATAACTAATTATGTTGGTCTTGATATATTGATATGCTGGATTGCTGCAATTGGCATAATAGCAGGTTCTTTATTTGCTATAATGCAGCGAAACATAAAAAGGATGCTTGCGTATTCAAGCGTGTCGCAGATAGGATACATCATGCTGGGTCTTGGGCTTACACCTTTATCTCCGTGGGGTCTTGTGGGTGCGGTTGCCCATATATTGAATCATGCGATAATGAAGTGCTGTCTGTTCATGTCCGTTGGTGGATTTTTTCACCGCCTCAAGCTGCTTGACATAAACAATTTCAACGGATTGGGGAGGAAGATGCCATGGACGAGCGCATTTTTCACAGTGGCAGCGCTCTCAATGATAGGTGTGCCTCCGACAACAGGATTTGCATCAAAGCTTTTTCTGCTCATAGCCTCCGCAGAGGCGGCGGAGACAGTGTCCTCGGGATATGCGTTTATCGCAGTTCTGCTTCTCAGCAGCCTGCTCAATCTCGTTTACTTCTGGAGGGTGATAGAGCGCATGTATTTCATAGAGCCGCATCCTCATCATGATATCAGTGGAAGCGAAAGTGGAAGCAAAAGCAAAAGTGGAAGCGGAGCAGACGGCATTCCGCGTGCAATGCTTTTTTCAATGTTTGTCCTCGCATCCTCATGCATAATCCTCGGCATACTCTGGCTCACATTTGTTCCGCAGACAATCGTGCACAACCTCTGCGCGATGTTCGGTCTTCCTCAGCTGAGTGACATGGGAACTGCCGCAGCTGCTGCAGCTGGAGTGGAGGCTGTGGGAGGGAGGTGACCATGATAGAATCGCTGAAGCCTCTTCTTGCAATATTGTGTCCTGTAATTGCCGCACCGCTCATCTTGATATCAAGAAATCATCCCAATCTGCGAGAGTTCTGGACGATCATCTCATCTTTCTCGCTTTTCGCGATAGTGCTCTCAATGGCGCCCACGATACTCAGTGATGGTGATATAAAATGCGTGCTGATGCATACAATGCTTGAAAACATTGATGTTGCATTTAAAGTTGATGCATTTGGTGAGATATTTGCGATAACTGCATCATCCTTATGGATTCTTGTATCTTTTTACTCAATAGGCTACATGCGCTCGCTCAACGAACATGCGCAAACACGTTATTATTTCTGCTTCTGTTGGGCTATATGCGGAGCGATAGGGGTTGCGATGGCGGGAAACCTTCTGACACTTTTCATATTTTACGAGATTCTCACGGTCTCAACATATCCGCTTGTCATACATGAGCAGAGCGATGAGGCGATATCGGCAGGGCGAAAGTATCTTGCATATCTCATGACGGCGGGATGTTTCCTGCTTGCGGGGGTCATCCTCACATATCACTTTGCCGGCACAACTGATTTCAGCAGAGGTGGCATTCCCGGGCTCCTAAATGCTGCAAAAAGCGCTTCAGAGGTGATGCCATTCGTGCTGCTTCTGTGTTTCATGCTCGGATTCATGAAGAGTGCGTGGATGCCATTCCATTCGTGGCTGCCCACCGCGATGATAGCTCCCACACCGGTCAGCGCATTGCTTCACGCGGTTGCTGTTGTGAAAGCCGGTGCGTTCGGCATAGTGCGCACGATATGCTTCGTCTTCGGTACAGAAGCGATGAATGATTCAGGACTCTGGATTTTCACCGTGTCCGTCGCATCATTTACCATGATCGTTGCCTCACTTTTTGCGATTGCACAGGACAATCTCAAGCGAAGACTTGCATATTCAACAATATCACAGCTTTCTTACATAATATTTGGAGCATCGTTGCTGTGGAAAGAGGGAGTAATGGGTGCAATGCTTCATATTCCTTTTCATGGATACATGAAAATAACGCTTTTTCTGTGCGCAGGTGCGATAGCAGTCATCACAGGAAAGAAGAACATAAGTGAGATGGCGGGTATAGGCAGGATCATACCGGTGACAATGATCGCTTTCACGATAGGAGCGCTCGGAATGTGCGGTCTTCCGCCACTGTGCGGATTTATAAGTAAGCTTTTCATGTGCATAGGCGCGTGGGAATGGAGCTCCTCCTCTTACATGCTTGCTCTCGCACTGCTCCTCATAATTATCATGAGCTCTTTTCTGGATGTTCTGTATTTTTTCCCCATCATAAAGACAGCGTTCTTTGAGCCAGCCGAGCCAGCCGAGCCAGCCGCAGCTCCACCACACAAAGCGGCGCACGGCACTGCGACAGCTGAGGCGAAGAGGGTTGAAACTTCATCAGCGCTATATCTTTTCATGGTCATTCCGCTCACCATAACAGCGATATATTCCGTTGTGCTGTTCATACTGTTCTTCCTGCAGCCTGTTGCTCCCGATTTTCTATCGCTGTACATATTCAAACTCGCCGGTAAAGCTGCGGGGGTTCCGTGATGCGAGCATCTGATTGCGGTTGATGATGGGATGGGGTGATGAGATGATGAGATGAGAAGAGATTATGAGATGGGATGGGATGATGAGGCATGGCGAGGCAGCGAACGAAAAGGAGAAATGGGAGATGGGAGGAAAATGAGAGGAGAAGGATAAAACAGGATAAAACAAAATAAAAAATGAGTGAGGAATTGAGGGATATAGAGCGGAGATGGCAGGATGAGTGGTTTGAGAGAGGCATATTTCAAGCTGATGCGCCATCAGCTGCGGAGCGTGCTGCTGCGAGGAAGTTCTATTTGAATGTAGCATATCCCTATCCATCAGGTGCGATGCATGTCGGACACGGTCGCACATACACTATTCCCGATGTCATCGCGAGGTTCAAACGCATGAAGGGCTTCAATGTTCTGTTTCCGATGGCGTTTCATGTGACAGGAACACCGGTCATAGGAATATCAAAGAGGATAGCAGCGGGTGATGAGTCTGCAATACGCTTATACCGCGACATATACAAGGTGCCCGAGGACGAGCTCAGGAAATTTGTAGTTCCCGAGCGTATTGTCTCATACTTCACAGCGGAATACCGCATGGTCATGCGGGAACTCGGTCTCTCCATAGACTGGCGAAGATGTTTCACTACTGTTGATTCTCATTATCAGAAATTCATAAGATGGCAGTTCAACAAGCTTAACGAAAGGGGTTACATTGGAAAGGGGGTTCATCCTGTGAAATACTGCCCGTCATGCGGAAATCCTGTGGGGGACCATGACCTCCTTGCGGGTGAAGGTGCATCCATACTTGAGTTCACGCTTTTGAAATTCATGCATATTCCCCGTCATGGTGAAAGCGCAGCAGTTTTTCTGCCAGCTGCAACACTGCGCCCTGAAACTGTGTTTGGCGTGACAAATCTCTGGGTCAATCCAAATGTGAAGTATGTCATCGCACGCATAAGACATGGCGGCGATAGCGGCGTCCGCATAAATGCCGGCAACAGAGCGGACAGCACAAGCGACTGTGAGAGCTCTGAAGATGAAAATGAAGAGGACTCTGAAGATAGGGGAGAAAACTCTGAAAATAAGGGAGAAGAATATGAGAGATGGATAATAAGTGAGGAATGTGCATCAAAGCTGACATATCAGGGATACGCAGTTGAGGTTGAGAAAGAGCTGAGCGGAAGCGACATTATTGGTGATTTCGCAGTCAATCCGATGAACGGCACTCGCGTGGAGATACTGCCTGCTGATTTTGTTGATCCCTCCTTTGGAACGGGCGTTGTGATGAGTGTTCCCGCTCACGCTCCGTATGATTTTGTGGCACTCAGAGACCTTCATCGCAGCGGAAAATACATGCACATATCTCCGGTGACGATAATCCGCACGGAGGCCTACGGAGGCGGAGAGAAAGGCATTCCTCCAGCGGAAGTCATCGTTGACCGGATGGGAATTGAGGATCAGCATGATGAGCGGCTTGAAAAAGCCACTGAAGAGCTGTATGCCGCGGAATTCAACAGCGGAGAGATGATTGTCGGCGAATATGCGGGCATGAATGTCAGCGAGGCGCGTGAGCGCGTCAGGGATGTGCTGCTCAGCAGGGGACTTGCATCAAAAATGTATGAGTTCAGCGAGCGACCTGTGATATGCAGATGCAACACGGGGGTTGTTGTGTCACTCATGAGCGATCAGTGGTTCCTGCGGTATGATGATGAGAACTGGAAATCAGATGTCCGAGCACTCATAGAGGAAATATCATTCGTGCCTCCTGAAATAAAGGCGGAGTTCCTTCAGACCGTGGAGTGGCTGCGAGAGTGGGCATGCGCGCGCAGGATAGGACTGGGAACAAAACTTCCGTGGGATGAGAGATGGATAATAGAGCCACTGAGCGACTCAACTATATACATGGCCTACTACACAATTTCTCATATAATCAAAAAAATAAAAGATGTTGATGAAAATGCGTTTGATTACATATTTCTGGGCAATAAAGCATATGATGGGAAATATGAGGATATGCGGCGTGAATTTCTGTATTGGTACCCGTATGATTTGAGGTTTTCTGCGAAAGATCTCGTGAGAAATCACCTCACATTTCAGATTTTCCATCATGTAGCCATCTTTCCGAGAGAGAAATGGCCGAGAGGAATTGTTGTCTTCGGAATGGCAACGAAAGATGGAAAAAAAATGAGCAGCTCAAAGGGCAATATCGTGCTTCTGAGCGATGCGATAGAGCGCTATGGAGCGGATGCTGTCAGATTTTTCCTGATAAGTGCTGCAGAGCCATGGCAGGACTTCGACTGGCGTGATGACCTCGCGTTCGCCGCTCGCAAGCATGTTGAGCGCTTCTTCAACACTGCAGTTGATATACTGAACCTGATATCCTCAGCACATCAGACAGCCGAGGCAGATAAGACAGCGGAGGCATATGAAATGCCGGATGACAGTGTGAGCAGATGGATTTTGAGCAGGACTCAGCGCCACATAAGAGAGACGACGGACGCATTGGAGAAACTTCAATGCCGAAAAGCACTTCAGCACGCTTTCTTCAACATGGAAAATGACCTGAGATGGTTCAGGCGGAGGGCGGCAAATCCCGATTTGAATGTGCTGAGATATGTGCTTGATGTATGGGTGAGGCTGCTTTCTCCATTCATACCTCATGTGTGCGAGGAGATATGGAGAAGGATGGGAGGAAAGGGCTTCGTCTCGCTCGCAAGCTATCCAGAAGTCTGCGATGCTTACATCGACAGGAAATCTGAGATATCTGAGGAGATACTCGCAGGTGTCGTTGAAGATTTGAACGAAATTCTCAAAGTCACGGGAATCTCCCCCCAGAAAATCACGCTGTTCGTCGCAGAGAGATGGAAGAGAGATCTGCTCGCGAATGTCTGTCGCATGCTGTGCGATGGTAAAGGGATGAATGAGATAATACCAGCGATAATGAGGAGCAATGATGAGCGCATAAAAGAACATCACCGCGAGATTCCAGATTTAGTGAGAAAAATAGTTGAGCGATTGAGCGAGAAGGGCTGGAGTGATGTGCCTGAAATTGCAGATGTTGACGAGATCACATTGCTGAAAAGTGCGCAGGATTTCCTTCAGCAGGAATTCGGCTGTCCTTTTGAGATATACGATGCTGAAAGCGTTGATGAACGCACAGACCCTAAAAACAGACGGAAAACGGCAATACCCACAAGACCCGCTATATTCGTTGTTTGACGATCGTCATTGTCATTGCAGTGTAGTGCTGCTGCTTTCTCCTCATTCTCTCTCCATCAGTCAGGGAGAGTTCTAAAGACGCCCATAATTTCCCCTTCAACTCAGTTCCAACAGGAACTTTGCTGTCCTTTGCCTCACATGAGGGCTCCCATTTCGGATGGGCTGTTATGCCTGAATAATATCGCTGCACCCATCCAGTGCTCCTGCTTCGCCTTCACAATAGTTGTATCAGGCTTTGACTGACAGAACTGGCTTCCCTCCACCTCCTCATCTTCAATCCTCATTTTCAATGGTCTCCATGCTCTCAACTATAATTGGACCTGAATTATGCGATCAATGTGCAGTTGCTCTCAGAATAACCGGCAGCCACATGGCAGCACTATTCTGTTTTGCCCTGCCCTGAACCTCCGAACGATACGAGCGGAGAGCGTGTCTCGGAGAATCAGAAAAAAGAAAAATGAAAAGAGAGCATATTATGTGTGTCGCGTGATATCTCATAAGAGAGGAGGAAAAGGTTGAAGATGGATGCATCGCTGCAAATATGCAAAATTAAGGGGATTCCTATAAGATTGCACTTTACAATGCTTATTTTCATTCCCGTTATGTTCCTATTCTTCATGATGAACAGCCCGCCAATAGGCTTTAATAATGTTGACATGACCACAAAATATATTCTGTCAGCGTCTGCCACATTCCTTCTTTTCCTGTCAATCGTGCTTCATGAGCTTTCACATTCTTTTTTCGCACTTAAATACGGCACGAAAATACACAACATCACGCTTTTCATATTTGGAGGAGTTGCGATGATGGAAGATATACCGAAGGAACCGAGGAAAGAGATGCAAATTGCACTTGCAGGACCTGCGATGAGCATGCTTATAGGTGTATTTTTCCTCGTTATCTATGTTTTTCTGAAATATTTAGGTGTTTTTTCTCCTGTAAGACTTCTTGCAGCGAGCATGAGCACACTTAATTTCATGCTTTCTTTTTTCAATCTCATACCCGCATTTCCTATGGACGGCGGCAGGCTCCTTCGTGCGGCGTTTGCGTGCAGGATGAGGTTTGTAGATGCCACAAAAAAAGCAGCGCTCGTCGGAAAGATAATTGCAGTGGTAATGTTTGTTGTGGGACTCATGCCAGATCCTGCTGCTCTTATGAGAGGTGAGCCGGCACCGCCAATGAGCCCCTTCCTATCGCTTATCGCGATACTTATTTTCATCGCAGCAACTGAGGAGGAAAACGCAACACGCATATTCTCAGCGCTTGAGCATGTGAAAGTCGGGGATGTCATGCGAAGAGGAGATCAGGCGTTCGTCTCCGCAGATATGACTGTTGAGGATGTGCTTGAAAAAATGGCTTCAGAGCGTCATACCGAGTATGTCGTTGTCAACACATATGGCGAGCCTGTTGGATCCGTGTTCTTCAGAGAGCTTAAGGAAATACAGGAGAAAAGAGAGCACAAGATATCCGATTTCATAAAACCGATAGAAGTTGTCTCATCTGAGGACATCGCACTTGACGCACTCAAACACATGCTGCGTGAGCATAAGGACATATTTGCTGTTGTGGACGACGAGGGGAAGCTCGTGGGCGCTGTCACAAAAAAAGACCTCATCGCCTCCTCCGAGCTGATCGCTGGAAAAATGAAATGAGATGATGAAATGATGAAATGAGATGAATGATGAAATAAGATAAAATGGAAAGGAATGGAATGAAGTAAGTCCTCTCATCTGTCTCGTCTGAGGAGCACTTTTTTCATGAACACCCCTTTCTTGGGACATGTCTCGGTTTCATCAATAACTTTCAGGACAGTGCATTTTTCACCATCGTTCAATCCAGCTGGAAAGCATAGATCGCGAAGGTTGCAATCATATTCCTCACATTTTGGCAGTTCAAACCTTATTTTTGAGCCCTCCAATGCCTTCCTCGCTTCCAATGCTGCCTCAATCTCAGCTTCTTCCACCTCAACAACACATACGCCGCCGTCGTGAAGTGCACATTCATGCTTAAACCCCTCTCTCACATGAAGCACGCGATACTTTCGCCCTGGCTCGAGGTTCAGGCATGTGTCCTTCAATCTGCACTCCTCACATTTTCGTGTGCCTCCAAAAAATATGAACTCCATGCCCTCCTTCGCAAATGGAGCACCTACAAGTGTCACAAATGACATTTCTCATCACTTTATAATCATCACTTTATTTCTTATTTATTTCTCATTCCATATCATTACTCGCATCCCCTCATCTATCACTTCCATTTTCTCTCACTCATCAGGGTCATTATTCTTGCGAGGTCTATGAGTATTGATGGGCTTCTTTTTATGAATTCTTTGAGCATTGATACAGAATTCAGATTTTTCAGTTTTACCGGACCCCTGGCTGCGATTGAGTGAGCGAGTTTGTTCATGCGTGAGGCTGGCATTTTCAGGAAGTATTCCTTCGCTTTCAGTCCGATTTCAAGATGGTGTCCGAACTCCTTTCGCCATCTGCGCTCATACTCGTGTAACTGCTGTTTTGAGAAGTCCTTTGCTTCAAATGCATGAGAGATGGCATCCGCAGCAATGAGAGCTGCGCGCATCGCATATGTGATACCGCCTCCTGATATAGGGTTCACCTGCCGAGCCGCATCTCCCACAAGGACAACACCGTCAGAGACTGTCTCATAGACGGGTCCTGAAAGAGGGACGGCACCATACATCTCCGCAATCACCTTTCCAGATGGAAATCTCGACTCCACGAACTGTGTGAGATAGTCAAATGCGCGGCGATTGTCTGCAGACACATCTGCACCTATCCCCAAGCCCACATTCGCACATCCATCTCCTTTCGGGAAGACCCATGCATAACCGCGCGGTGCAAAACTCCCTATGAAGAACTCACAGTATTCATCATCTATCTCAACACCGCTCATCATGAATTCCGCGCATATCGCCATGTCACGCATTCGTAACTTTGTGTGCATTCCCGCCCATTCGCCTATCTTTGATTCAACGCCGTCCGCACCGACGACCACATCCGCCCTTATCCTGATAGTCTCATTCATGTGACATGCGTAAACACCGCACACACGCCCGTTATCATCTTTCATGACGCCTTTTGCCGCTGTCTTCACCCACACATCTGCACCCGCATTCGCTGCTTCCGCTGCGAGAAATCTGTCAAACATGCGACGCTCAAGCACATATCCAACAACACGCTCACGCGCGGACTCAACTTCAACAGCTGTTCCATCAGGACTGTATATGCGTGCACCTCTCACAGAAGCGGATATGCATCGCCTGTCAAGATGCACAATGTCCTCTATTCCCCTGTTGACGCCCTCAGCACACCTCACCGGCACACCGATCTCCTGATTCCGCTCTATCATGAGCACATCCAGACCGCACTCAGCAAGGCGCCTGGCAGTTACGCTGCCAGCAGGTCCAGCACCCACAACGACAACATCACGACGCTCCTCACGCACTCACCGCTCACCTCTTCTCATTTTTTCTTCAATTCAGCACGCTTCAATTCATGCACGCTTCATGCCTCATGCTCACGCAGTCCCTCAAGCAAAACTCGCTCAAGAGTTTCAGATGCGAAGCGATGATCAAATTTCCTCGCAAGCGCAAGTGCGTTGGTCCCTATCTTTCTCCTCAGAGATGCATCTTTCAGGAGCATGATCACATATTCCGCAAATTTATCATAGTCGTCGGCTATGAACAGGTGCTTTCCATGTATGGGGTTCAAGCCGTATGTGGCGAGAGATGTTGCAACCACAGGCAGTGCGCACGCCATCGCTTCCAGTATCTTCCCTCTGAATCCTGTTCCGAGCTCAATCGGCGCGACAAACACATCACTCTCCCAGTAGAACCTGCGGACATTCTCGTTGCTGCCCCCCTCCCGAATCACAACATGCTCATCACACATTTTCAGAAGTTCCTCAGGAGGACTGAATCCCACAGCATAGAACTTAGCATCTGGAACCTCACTCAGAATGCGATCCAGGCATTTATTGATGAAGTTTTTCACAGCATCAACATTTGGATGATGCAGAAAATTTCCCACATATAAAATATTTTTTGTCTCTCTCTTATTCTCTGGAGGCTTGTAGAATGAAGTGTCAACACCATGAGGCACTATTCTTATCTTATCCCGAAGAGATCTGTCATATTCAGCGAGTATATCCGCATCTTCTTTCGTCAATGTCAGCACAATATCCGCGGCGGAATACATTTTGAACTCATAATCTCTCATTTCTTTTATTTCATGATCGCTTATTCTCTCTCCCTTCCTGGCTCGCAGCTCAAGCGCTCTTGTGTAACACTCATGAACAGATATCACTTTAAGAGTGTCTTTCGGTATGACATCAGAATTTGCCTCTATATACTGCCCCATCATTGAGTATTCGGCGATAACAGCATCAAAATGTTCTTCCCTAACCACACTGACAAATGCGTTCTCCAGGCGCTCGTCATAAGCTCCATCACCGCGGAAAAACGCGCGAGGTCTTCGTAACTTTTTATGAAGTTCCTCTATCTCGTGCAACGGGCGCTCCTTCATCGATCTTATCTTGATGACACGCTCGCAAAAATCAAGACTCCTGTCGTTTATGTCCTTCTCGTCGTAAGCTGGCGCTATGAGTGTTATCCTGTGCCCCTTAGCCGACAGGTTCTTTATTCTGTGGTAGATCAGGATGGGCCCTCCGATTATGTCCGCCCTCGGAAGCAGCTTTGGCAGGAAAAGCAACCTTGCGCTCATACCTGACACCCCCTCCTCATATCCTCATATTATGAGGCAAATGCACTTTATGGCGACTTTTTTTTAGACGGGCAGTGATATAGAATGAGAGGAATGAGAGGATCTGATGGAGGATGGCGAGTGCTTGTCACTGATCCGCTGTCTGATGATGGGATAGAGCGATTGAGGAAGTTTGCGGATGTTCACATACGGGAAGGGCTGAAGGAGGAGGAACTGATTGAGATCATCCGGTCGTATGATGCGCTGATCGTGAGGAGCGGCACGAAGGTTGCGGCGGATGTGATAGAGGCGGGAGCGGATGGCAGGTTGAAGGTTATAGGGAGGGCAGGGGTCGGAGTTGACAACATAGATGTGTCTGCTGCGACGGAGAAAGGCGTTCTTGTTGTGAATGCTCCAGAGGCGAACACAATATCAGCTGCTGAGCACACGATCGCGATGATTCTGGCGCTGTCGCGCTGGATTCCATCCGCGAACGCATCGTTGAAGGCTGGAAAATGGAACCGCAAGAAATACATGGGTGTTGAGCTCAACGGAAAGACACTCGGAATAATAGGGCTTGGAAGGATAGGTGCTGAGGTTGCTAAGAGGGCGAAGGCGTTTGGGATGAGGATAATTGCATATGACCCATACACATCTGTTGAAAAAGCGCGGGAGATAGGAGCATCTCTTGTGTCTTTTGACGATGTTCTCAGGCGTGCTGATTTCATAACAGTTCACACACCTCTCACTGATGAGACATATCATCTGCTGAATGCGGATGCGTTTGACAGGATGAAGGAAGGTGTGCGCGTTATAAACTGCGCGAGAGGCGGCATAATAGATGAGAGTGCGCTTGCAGATGCGATAAAGCGGGGGAAGGTGGCTGGTGCGGCGCTTGATGTGTTTGAGGAGGAACCTCCCTCTCCAGAAAACGAACTGATTTCGCTTGAAAATGTGATTGTGACCCCTCATCTCGGTGCTTCAACGGAGGAGGCTCAGCGAGCATCAGCAATAGTCATTGCTGAGGAAGTTGAAAGGGCTCTCAAGGGAGAACCCGTGAGATATGCCGTCAACATGCCATATCTTGAGGAGGAGCGCTGGGATGTGATGAAGCCCTATCTGACGCTTTCATCGAAAATAGGCAGCCTCTGCGCACAGCTCAAACCGAAGCTCAGCAGGATTATGCGTCTTGAGCTGACATATGAGGGGATCATGTCAGAGGACACGAAAATACTCACTGCATCAGCACTTCAGGGATTTCTTTCAAACTTTGTGAGTGGTGTGAACATCGTGAACGCGGAGGTCATGGCCAGGAAAATGGGAATAAAGGTTTCTGAGAGGAGAACGAAAGATGTGGATATGTTCAAATCGCTCATGAGCGTGTCAATGCACACCGAGGACGGAACTGTGACTGAGGTATCAGGCACAATATTTGAGGACCTGGGCGATGAGCCACGCATCGTGAAAATAAATGGATACAGAATTGATGCGGTTCCTGAGGAATACATGCTGATATGCTTTTTCATTGACAGGCCGCGCGTGATAGGGCCCGTCTGCACAATACTGGGCGACAAAGGCATAAATATAGCGAGAATGCAGGTTGGCAGGAAAGAGCCGGGAGGAGAAGCGATAATGGTGTTGAATGTTGACAGCCAAGTTGACGATGCGACAATCGCAGAGATAAGAAATGTGAAAAACATCGTTGATGTGAAGCTCGTGAAGCTGTGAGCGGCGCTCGCTGCTGTTGCTGCTTTGCTTTGCTTTTTTGCTTTGCTTCTCACGCATTGTGTGTGAGCGGTGTGTGAGCGGAGAAAAAGGGGATCAGAGACAACAGGAAAAAAATTCCGAGTGCTGCGAGAAAGGAGGAAACGATGAACATGAGAGTTCTGTACCAGCGACCGATCAGGTGTTTTCTGCCCATTGCGATCAGAAGAGAAACAAGCGAATACCATGAGATATCTGAGGTGAAATGCCCCATCACAACTATAATGACGCCTGTGTGCGAAAGTGATGATGAGAGTCCCATGAGCAGAATGGGAAAACCTGCAGTCATCCACCATGGTATGAAAGAGGGATTGAACGCTGTGAATATCAAACCGCCGATTACTGAGTTGAGTTTACCGTATTTTTGCATTTTTTGAGATATGTTCTGATGAATTTTCCGATGAGATAGCTGCTGAGATGGTTTTGCATCTGCGTATCTGTCAGAAGAAAAAAGTTTGAGGTTGGATGGAGAGTAATGGAGTGTTTCTCGCATTATGTGCAGCGACATAATTATGAAAACAACACCGCCGACAGCATATATAAAATGCTGAAAGCCCATAAGCAGAGCGCCTATGCCGAGCATAAATGCGACGATGACGGGGAGTTCCACGATAACATGTCCAAGAGCGGTGAGAGGGCCTGACAGGAATCCTTTTTTAAGGGTGTCGGAAATGACGAATGCGAAGAGGGGTCCCGGAATGGCAGCACCACTCAATCCCGTTATGAACCCCATGCCGAAAAGCGTGAGCGCCTCAACGACGGTCTGATCGTTCATATCTGATGATAAAACTTAATTATGAAAAGAGGGAATAGAGGACTGTAATGTGAGAGCAAGAATGATGGGCTCGTAGCTCAGTGGAAGAGCGCCGCCTTCGCGAGGCGGAGGCCACGGGTTCAAATCCCGTCGAGTCCATTTTGAACGGAGAGCAAGAGGTGATGAGAGATGATTCCGCAAATGGGATATGACCGTGCTATAACAGTGTTCAGCCCTGATGGGCGGTTGTTTCAGGTGGAGTATGCGAGGGAAGCTGTGAAGCGAGGGACTACGGCGATCGGGATAAAGGCGAGTGACGGCGTTGTGCTGCTTGCTGACAAGAGAATTGCATCGAAACTGCTTGAGGTCAGGTCGCTTGAGAAGATATTTCTCATTGATGAGCACATAGGAGCTGTGACATCAGGTTTGGTTGCTGATGCTCGTGTTTTAATAGATAAAGGCAGGTTGGAAGCACAGATAAATCGCATAATATATGATGAGCCGATAGATGTTGCGACACTGGCCAAGAAAATATGTGATTTCAAGCAGATTTACACGCAAATAGGAGGTTTGCGCCCTTTTGGAACTGCGTTACTGCTTGCAGGTGTGTATGAGGGAGAATGCTATCTGTTTGAGACAGATCCAAGTGGCGCTCTGCTTGAATACAAGGCCACGGCCATAGGTGCGGGCAGGAACTCCGTCATTGAGGCGCTGGAGAGCGAATATGACATGCAGATGACGTGCGATGATGCGATCCATCTGGGCCTGAAAGCGCTCTTCAGGGTGTCTGAGGGAGGTGCTTCGGCGATGAATGTTGATATAGGCATCGCTGATCTCTCCAAGGAGAAGTTCAGGATACTGAGCAATGAAGAGGTTGAGCGATATGTTGAGCGTGTGAGGAGGGAGCAGCAGGACAGCGAAAGAAGCGAATAGGCAGCGCCGGAAGTGAAGGGATATGGTGAGGCTTGAGGATGCTGTTGTTGCGAGGTTCAGGAAGGGAAAGAAGGTTTTTGAGGTTCTTGTTGACCCCTATGGCGCGGAGAATGTCAGAGTCAGAGGAAGAAGAGGAAAGAATGCGGAATCTGGGACTGGAGAGATAGGTGAGATAAGCGAGATTCTGGCGGTTGAGGAGATATTTGAAGACGCATCAAAAGGCGAGAGAGCCAGAGAGGATGATCTCAGAGCGGTCTTCGGGACGACAGATGTGAGGGAGATAGCTCTTCGCATATTGAAGGAGGGAGAGATTCAACTCACGACTGAACAGCGCAGGAGGATCACTGAGGAAAAAAGAAGGGCGGTGATAGATCGCATATCACGCATATGCGTTAATCCCCAGACGAACACTCCCCATCCTCCCACGAGAATTGAGATCGCGTTGAAGGAGGCCAAGTTTCACATAGATGCGATGAAGAGCATTGACGCACTCGTTAAGGATGCGATAAATGCGCTCAGGCCCATATTGCCCATAAAAGTTCACACGAATGAGATTGCGGTGAAGATTCCCGCTGCATACACGGGAAGGATATACGAGATAAAGAGGAATTATGAGATTATAAAGGAGGAATGGCAGCCTGATGGCTCTTTTATCGCGATTCTCCGTGTGCCTGCCGGGATGAAAGATGAGCTTTTTGCATTACTGAATGAGATAACAAGGGGAGAAGTTGAGACCAGGATATTGAAATAGAGGAGGGATTTCCATGTATAGAATTGTTGTTCCGGGAGATTTTATTTCAAAAGATGTTAAAAGAGCGGGAGAGGGAACATATATTTTCAGCAACTGTGTTTATGCGCAGAGATATGGAGTTCTTGACGAGAAGGATGAGATAAAGGTGGTTCCTTTCAAAGGAAAATATGTGCCCCGTCGTGGCGATGTTGTCATAGGCAGCATCATTGACATATCGTTTCCCTTCTGGATAGTTGAAATTGCCTCCCCCTACAAGGCGCTTCTGCATGTGCTTGAGGTGTCAGATGATGAACGAATAGAGTTTGGCAAAATGAACGAATATCTAAATCTTGGCGATGTGATAGTGGCCAAGGTCAGGAATATTGATGTTTCAATGAGGATTGAGCTGACATTGATGAAGGAATTTCGCATAAAGAGAGGAGACAGAATAATTGAAATACCTCATACAAAAATACCTCGCATTATAGGAAGGCATGGTTCAATGATAAAACTGCTTAAGGAGAGGAGTGGATGTTTTATATTCATAGCGAAAAATGGAAGGATATGGATAAAAGGAGATGAGAACGCTGTGAATGTGGTTTCTGAGGCTATTCTCATGATAGCGAATGAGGCGCACACATCCGGTCTCACAGACAGAGTTGCGGCGATGCTTGATGCTCTCATCAAACAGCGGAAGCGCAAAATCCTCACAACATCTTCCGCAACAGCAGAAAACGAAGGGGAGGGCGGAAATGAATGAAACGGGGAGCGTGTGTTGTGGTTGTGGGTTGCTGGAGTTGCTGGTGCTGCTGGAGTTGCTGGTTGTCTGGAGTGTCGGGTGTGTCGGAGCTGGCGTGGGTGTGATGAGGGATGAAGAGGAAAGTGGAACAGCCTCTCATAAAGGATGGGAGGCGTGTGGATGGAAGGGCATTTGATGAGATGCGCCCCATAAGGATAGAGGTCGGCGTTCTTAAGAGAGCGGATGGCTCATGTTATTTTGAGCTTGGAGACAACAAGGTGATTGCAGCAGTTTATGGTCCGAGGGAGCTGCATCCCCGTCATTATCAGGATGCGAAGAGGGCTATAATACAATACAGATACAACATGGCGCCTTTTTCTGTTGATGAGCGCAAGCGTCCCGGACCTGACAGGAGGAGCATTGAGATATCAAAGGTGAGCAGGGAGGCACTTGAACCTGTGATAATGACCGAGTTCTATCCGAGAACCACGATTGATATATTCGTGGAGGTGCTGCAGTCTGATGCTGGAACAAGAACTGCGGGCATAAATGCAGCTTCCGTGGCGCTCGCTGACGCGGGAATTCCCATGAGGGGTCTCGTGTCTGCGATAGCCGTTGGAAAGGTGGATGGAGAGATCGTTCTCGATTTAAACGCAATTGAGGACAATTACGGCGACGCAGATATGCCAGTTGCAATGATAGCGAAGACAAACACAATAACAATGATACAGATGGATGGAAAAATGACGAGAGAAGAGATACAAAAAGGACTTGAAATCGCAAAAAACGCCTGCAGGAAAATATATCAGATGCAGCGTGAGGCTTTGATAAGCAAATACAGTGAGGAGATTGAATGATGTGTGTGCTTTGAATGATGTGTGTGCTGTGACTGTGAGGTGATACAAATGGGGAGCGACATTGCTGAGGAGATGCGTCGTGACTATGTCTGCGATCTCATAAGAAGCGGGAAGCGTATGGACGGCAGAAGATTCCTGGAATATCGTGAGATAATCGTTGAGAAGGGTGTTGTGAAGAGAGCAGAGGGGTCTGCGAGGGTGAAAATAGGGAACACTCAGGTTCTCGTCGGTGTTAAGATGGAGATTGGAGAGCCCTTTCCAGACATTCCGAATGAAGGTGTCATCATCACGAATGCGGAGTTTGTCCCCCTCGCATCGCCTGAATTTGAGCCAGGACCGCCTGATGAGAACAGCGTTGAGCTTGCGAGGATTGTTGACAGGGGGATAAGAGGTTCGCATGCACTGGATGTGGAATCGCTGTGCATAGAGGAGGGAGAAAAGGTCTGGATGATCTTCATAGACATCCATGTGCTTGATGACGACGGAAACCTCGTTGACGCATCTGCCCTCGGCGCTATTGCAGCGCTCATGAACACAAGAATCCCCTATGAGAGACATGGATTCTCGCCGCGTGAGGTGAATCCGAAGGTTGATAATCTGATGGTCAAATACACGCCCGTTGCTGTCACAACAGTTGAGATCGATGGCAATATTCTCGTTGATCCAAACATGTTTGAGGAAAGTGCGGCTGATGCAAGACTTATCGTGACTTCAACAGAAGACGGCGACATATCCTGCATACAGAAAAGCGGAAGGGGCGTTCTGAGCGAGAACACTTTTGAACGCATGATTGATATCGCAGTTGAAGAGGCGCACAGGATAAGAAAAATTTATTTGAGGTGAAGGCAGCGTTGCGCGTTGCAGCTGCCGTTCTGCAGCACAAAGGAAGCGGGAAGAAAGGAGATGGAAGGAGGGGGATGAAGATATGATAGAAGATGTGTTACCACCTGGTGATGTGCCGCCTGAGGAGATTCAGTGGGCCAACAAGATAGTGTGTGAGGCTTTCTCTGATATGTTCAGGTCTATAATCGGGCCGATAGCCTCAAAGAAAATGCTGACGAGAGATATGACGAAGGAGGAGGTTGTTGACCTCGTCTCAAGCAGCGGATATACGATTTTGAAGGAATTGAGATACGACCATCCAACTGCTGACATTCTGATCTCGGCAGGCATTTCACTCGGCGACGACATAGGTGACGGCGTGGCCACAATGATGGTGCTCCTCGGCGAGCTTGTGCGAAATGGATTTGAGCTGCGTGCGATGGGCGTCCATCAGAACACAATTTCACGCGGATATAACATGGCGCTTGATCATGTTCTTGATGTCCTTGATGATATATGCATTGAATTCAGCGAAATAAGAGAGAACAGAATTCTGAGGGATGTGGCGAGAACCGCACTTAAGAAGAGCGATTACTGGTCTGAGGACGCGCTTGCTGAGGTTGTTGTCGAAGCGATAAAGCGTATAAGCGACAGTTGTGGCAATGGTGCTGATGGCGCTGGCGAGGAACTGCTGATAGATGTGGATGATGTGCTTATAGAGGCCAAGTCGGGCGGTGCGGTTAAGGAGACGCGGCTTCTTGATGGCGTTCTCATAGACAGGGAAGTGCTTGATGACCTTCCCACTGAGATGGAGAATGCGAGGATCGCACTGCTTGATTTCCCCATTGAGCACTGGGAGCCCGAGAGGACAACAGGGAGAAAAGCGCCTAAGGAGGAGTTCGTGAGGAAACGCAGCAAAGCAGGCGAGACACTCGGTGCGCTCGGATTCACTCTGAAGATAAGAGATCCGAATGCCATAAAAGCGTTCTACGAAAAGCGCAGAGAGCTTTTTGAGGACATGATAAAGCCGATAATCGCATCTGGTGCGAATGTTGTGTGCTGTCGTTGGGGCATTGATGATGAAGCGATTGATCTCTTCAGAGATAACGGCATAATGGCGATGAAGCGAGTGAAATTCACAGATTTACAGAGATTGGAGCGCGCTACTGGTGCAAAAATAGTGAAGAAATCTGATGAATTGAGTGAGGATAAGCTGGGATATGCTGGAAAAGTTGTTCAACGAGATTTGAGCGGTGTGAAATATGTTTTTTTTGAGGATTGTCCGCACAAGAAGGCGTGTGCAATACTCATAAGAGGGGTATCCAATAGAGTGCTTGAGGGTATTGTGGGGGAGGTGAGGAGTGCGCTGAATGCTGTTGCGAGATGTGTTGAGGATCCCAGGGTGATTCCGGGAGGTGGTGCGGTTGAAGTTGAATGCGCTGTCAGGCTGAGAAAATATGCGAGGAGCATTCCGCGCAAGGAGCAGTTCGCCATAGAGGCGTTTGCAGATGCGCTTGAGAGCATACCAAATGCGATCGCGAAGAACTGCGGCATGGATATGATCGACACGATCACAGCACTTCGGGCAGCACATGCATCAGGAAAGAAATACGCCGGAATATCGGCAGTTGAGGGGGAGATCGTGGATGATGTTTTTGAGAGGGGAATAGTTGATCCACTCGTCGTCAAGGAGCAGGCTTTCATAGCAGCGACTGAAGGCGCAATTCAGATGATAAGAATAGAGGACCTCCATATCGCGAAGAGTGAGGTTGAGAAGGAAGCGGAGGATATTGAGGCCAAAATCGCCGGCAGGACGAAGGAGTGGATAATGAAGGAGCGGAGAGCAAAACTGCGCGCACACAGAAAAATAAAGCGCGGCAGGTTGAAGTATTGACATGCGGCGGTGAAGTATTGACATGCGGCGGAGGTCATTGACAAAAGTCATAATGGCAACCGAGCTCAAAAGCATGAGGGGTGCCGCGGTCAGTGATGCGGGCGCAAGCGAGGATTGTGAGGATTGAGAGGATTGCGAGGATTGTGAGGATTGCGAGGATAAGAATTTTTAACTCATCCACACAACCAAATTAATGGCGTCGATGGTCTAGCGGTATGACTTGGGCCTTCCAAGCCCACAGCCCGGGTTCGAATCCCGGTCGACGCATGACGCATTTCCTCCTCCCCGTCCGCCGCAGCGAGGCGGTGCTTGCAAATATATTTTTATGATGAGCTGCCTATCAATAGTGGACCCGCCTTAACTCAGTCTGGAAGAGTGCGCGGCTGTAGTGTGAATGACGCGGTGAAGGCGTCCGCGCACTCATGCAGAAACCGCGATGTCCCCGGTTCAAATCCGGGAGGCGGGACTTTTTCTTTTCAATCTCCCAGGGCTGCGATGTGTATGCGCTGTCCGAAAAACATTAAAGCTGAAACCCTGCATAGATCAAATGTGATGCGCACGCTTAAAGCAAAACTGAACGCGGCTTCAACGGCGGCGCATCATTGCCACGCTCAACCTCACGAAATCAGAGGGTTTGAGGGCATCAGGCCGCAGATCGGCGATTGAGCGCAGCCATTTATCATCCTCGTCCATTTTCGCACTCTCCTGCTTCTCACCGAAGAACACATGTTTGAATGCAGGGATGTTCTTCAATTTTCTTCTCCTGCGGGAGAATGCCATACCGACAACGCTGCAGAAATATGATTTCTCCGCGATTGTGGGAAGTTCAGGAACATCCTTCGGTTTCAATCTGACAATTGCAGCATCAACAGATGGCTGCGGGAAGAAAACACTTCTCGGCACGATTTCAAGAATCTCAACATCAGAGAGCGTCTGCACAATCACGGACAATCTCCCATATATCTTCTTCTTTCCGACACGCATATCAGGCGAAGCCACCATTTTCTCAGCAAATTCACGCTGATAAGTGAGAACAGCAATATCAAAATCGTGAAAAAGAAGCAAGTTCAGCGTTATAGGCGATGATAAATGAAAAGGCAGGTTGGCGATAACCTTGTTGAATGGAGGAAGATCAACTCTCAAAACATCTCCCTCTATAATCTCAGCGTTCTTGCATCGTTCACGCAGTATCTCGCAAAGCCTCTTGTCCTTCTCAACCGCATACACTTTTGCAGCGCGCTCTTCTAACCTTTTCGTGAGGTTTCCAATGCCAGCACCTATCTCAAGCACAACATCCTCCCCACTCACCGCAGCATATTCCAACATCCGCTCAGCAACTCGCTCATCAATCAGAAATCGCTGACCTTCCCCACGCTTCAAAATTATGCGGCGCTCACGCAATATCTCAAGAATCTCCCTCCCCATCTCCATCTCAAACCACAACCATCCCAACAACAATTTCTCCAGAGAAACAACGCTTATTCAATCATAACTCATTTCCTTCAATCATAACCCACTTCCCCTCTCCCTCCCACACCTTGACAGCATACAGTTTGACACCCAACCTCCTCACTCTTGTATCCAGCTCATTCCATATGAACTCAGCTATGTTCTCACTTGTGGGATATGACAAAACATCATTAAGAAGTTTGTGGTCAAGCATATCAATGACCTCATCAAGCAATTCCTTAACTTCCGAAAAATCTGCGATACACTGGGTCTCATTGTTTTTATAGCCCTCAACAACAATTTCAACCTTGTATGTATGACCGTGCATATTTTTGCATTTTCCCGTATGCCTCGGCAACATGTGCGCGGCGTTGAAATGCGATGTCACACCCAGCTTCATGTTATAAAAGAGGGGAGAACCTCATAAAAGCATGATGGCGGTCGGTAAGAACACGAAAGGTATGAAACTGCGGCTGTGCAAAGCCGCGAAGCAGAACAGGCGAGTGCCTGCATGGGTCATCGTCAGGACGAATCGCAAGGTGACCACGCATCCAAAGCGAAGACACTGGCGAACAACAAAGCTGAAGCGGCTGAAATGATCTTATTCTTTTCTTTTTCTCGCCTCTTCTCGCTCTCCAATCAATATCTGCATCCCACCGCGCTTTCAGCCTTTCAGATCGTCTGCTGTGGTCTGAGGTGTTCAGACCGCACGAAGAGCTCCTTCCGCTTCTTGCCATCGTATATCTCAACGATATACGCACGACCTCTCTTTCCGATCACCTTTCCCGTTCTGCCGTGAAATCTGCGATTGGGCATGCCCTTATGGACGCTCGGGTCTATACATATATGCACACTTTCGCCAATCTCAAAATGCTGGATAACTCTGCTTATCGGTGAAAGACCTCTCTCACGCACTCTCTTCCTGAATTTCCGCCTTGTCTTCTTGCGAGGACCGTGATGACGCGCCATGTCTTATCACCTTCCCGTTTCCATCACCAACCTGAGATCTCAAGGGGACCCCGCCCCCGTCCCTCATCCCTCCTTCATAATTTCATAATATATAATGTCCAAGCAGACTATCTGACCTGACTGACCTGAGTCACCACAGCCAGCGCTCTCAGTCTAACATCTCAACACGCACTTCACTCAGCAACCTGAGTGATGAATATTATATTCAACAGCCTCCGGCTCTGGAGATTGTCAGCCTTACCGGAGCTCGGAGCTCAGATACGGTGAGCCCGGTCCTCATCGCTTACTCCACCTTCACCTTTTCCCTTCTCTCCTCAGATGCGCTCTTTTCAATTTCCTCTATTCTGCGATCTATCATATCTCTCAAAGCCCTCAGCGCGTTCAACTCTGCTGCGCATATGCCTGCTTTTATTTCATCCGGCTCAGGAATTGCCTTCTCCACTGCTTTTGCGACATCAGAAACAACACAGGCACTCACCTTCAGAGGCAATATACTCAATCCGATGAGTGATCCCAGGATCTCCACAAACACCTCATCATCATGCTCCCTCATCCTCATTCACCTTCCTCAGCTTTTACTCCTCCCTCACAAAATAAATATGAAGTTCGCTGTCTATCATTTTTGCGCGCTCAAGCCGCATCATGCATGCTGCTGTGGGCAGAGGGAGAAAATTTCTGATTTCTCCTATATCTGTGTGTGCTATTATAGACAGTTCGCTGCCGGTGCGTTCCACCTCGCAAATGTCCCTGCTCACGAAAGGCATCGGAACAACAATCTCAATTCCACTTTCAGTCTTATTCACGCTTATCCCCCTGCCCTTAAAAAATATCTTCGCCGGATCTTCGTCGCCGAACAGCTCATAAGCAACTTCCGAAAGCAGTTTTATCCCCTTGACCTCCGATGGATACAATCTCACCTTTCTTATCGGAAGCGGGTAAAATGTTCTTTCAGCCTCCTTGAGATATCTGTGCTGATCAGATTTCCATTTATCAAAATACGGATCCCTGACACTATCTGGAAGGATTTTGTTGATTATAGCAAGGTCAACATTTATGTTGTAAATGTTTGCAAGCATATATGTGCGCTTCAAATTCTGCAAGCTGAAGGATTCGGGGTTTGCAACAAGCCTCAGACTTGTTACCTCTCTGTCCATCAATATATCTCTGAGCTCTTTCATAACCTCTATCAGCTTTATATCCTCCTTTATCACCTCCCTGCTCGGTGCGGGAATACCCATGACCGGCTCCGCAATCTTGGCGATATTTGCGAATGGAACGATGAGCCTGAGCAGCTTGGGCGCGAAATTGCCAATCAGCGATGGCAGATATATGTTCTTCAGCATCTCTCCCGATGGAACAGTATCAAGAACGATCGCATCATATTCGTCTGAGAAATCAACAATCTTAAGCATGGCGGCAAATTCAGTCATGTTGGGCATTGATGCAAGTTCATATGCAAGAATTTCGTCAATTCCGCGTGATCTGAACACAGATACCACATAAGACTGAATGACGCCGTATCTGTCACGAACCTCTCTGAACGCATCAACCTGAACAGCACTCAAATTCGTTTTTATCCTCGTAGGTGTGCTGCCAACGCTGCACTCAAAAGCATCTGAAATCGTGTGCGCGGGGTCTGAAGACATGAGAAGTGTGTCATATCCTCTCTCAGAAAGACGGAGCGCCGTGGCACATGAAAGCACAGACTTCCCAGAACCTCCTTTTCCTGTGTAGAAAATCACACGCATCTCGCATCTTCCCCCTCTCTCACTCTCTCACTCACTCTCTCACTCACTCTCACTCCCTCACACATGCTCTCGCTCGCTCTCACATTCACATCACACGCTCTCTCTCTTGCTCACTTTACTCACTCTCTCACCCTCTCATCTCATCTCATCTCAGATCGGCTCAGATCGAGGTGTCAGGTTACGAGCGCGGCGGCGATGTATGATGTTGTATGTGCAAAAAGGCACGATATCGCCTGAAGGCAGTGCATAGTGAATGCAGCACCTCCTCGCACGCGCAAGATCAAAATTAAACGCATCCATAAAGTGCATGGCACCAACAAATATCATTTTGCGGTGGAGTTCGCTGAGTTTGAAATAGCTATGAAGCGCTTCTCTCAAAATTTTTAAAGAGCCTTTCAAGGAGCCGCGCAGCATTGCATATATGCCAACTTTTCCATTTTTTTTATATGAATCAATCAGTGCATTCATATTCACATAATCAGTGAACGGCTCCGGTGTTCCTCCTTCCCTCACAAAAAGATATGAGAATGCGCCACATGCATGATGACAGCCGACATCACCACCGAGTGTGCTCAGCATTATGCTCATTGCTGAGGGGGGAAAAAAATCCTCACGACGCATAAATCCAGTCTGATTCACCGCTGCTGCGATGACATCAGAAACAGTTATGCGCATATCCGCATCGTATCCTTTTCTGCCACAGAATGATATGGGCTGAAAGTTCACACCCCTTATTATATCACTGTTTTCCACTGCAAATTTTATTATGCTGCCTATCTGCCCGTCATTCACGCCTCTCACAACAGTGGGAACAAGAACAATAGCTGGATTTTCACCTGCTTTGCGGTGGTTTTCTATCGCTCTCCTCTTCACATCAAACATCTTCCTGCCACGCAGCTTTATATATGGTGATTCAGTGACGCCATCAAACTGAAGATACACAACACTCAACCCAGCTGATTCCATCTCCCTGCAGAAATCCTCACTCTCAGCCATTCTTATGCCGTTTGTGTCAACCTGAACATGCTTCACCCTCTTTCTCGCATACGCTATCATATCAGGCAGATCATCACGAAGCGTCGGCTCGCCGCCACTGAACTGTATCGCAAACGCTCCAGAATCAGCAAGCGCATCTATCATGTTTTTCACATCTGAAATGCTCGGCTCCTCTCGCTCACCCGCACCACTGTCCGCAAAGCAGACATGACATCGCATGTTGCATCTGTCAGTGACATCTATCACACCCAATACAGTCGTGGATGCATGATAATCGCAAAGACCGCACATGTAAGGACAATGTTGTGCTTTCAGATGCATCATATCACAACATACATCCAAACTCTCAAATCTTCTATATAACTCAGCATCAGACCATAAAATATCGCTGAAATATCCATGAAGAGGGCATTCCTTCTCCATATAAATCGCACCATTCTCCTCAAAAATGCTCGCAGATATGACGCGGAAGCATACAGGACATATACTCCCCGTTGTTCTTATTTTCCTTCTCATTACTGCCTCTCCTTCTTTCTCCCAATCCGAATCCAAATCCAAATCCAAATCTAAAGATAATAATACTCACCGCGCTCCTTCTGTTCTCTGTCCTTTGAGGAGCCTATTTTATTCACCCTCGGTCTCATCGTCTTTTCATCGCGTCTGAAAGTTATACCGAGTTCTTTGAGGAAGAGGTTCATACCATCTCTCATATAAAACATTCCAAGAATCTCTCCTCTCACAGAGGGGACGCCGCCAAACACAATCAATCTATCACTGAGAATGTCAATGAGATATATGTCGTGATCAACAATGAGCATTGAAACCCCTTTCTTCTCAGCAAATCTCCGCATAACCTTCACAAGCCTCACCTTCTGCTCTATGTCGAGATGTGCTGATGGCTCGTCAAGCGCATATATGTCCGCGGACTGACAGAGACATGCCGCGATTGCAAGCATTTGCAGCTCGCCACCACTCAGCTCCTTCACATTTTTATCCTCAAGATTTTTCACCTCCAGAGGCTCGAGCACCTCAACCCTCTCAAAATCACCAGCATCCAGCGAGCGAAGAAGGTCTCCCACCCGCATGTCAAAGCGCTTTATATACTGTGGCTTGAATGATATTTTCGCCTTCATTGATACATCTCCAACAGTTGGCTTTATTTCGCCCGCGATTATGCGGAGGAATGTGCTCTTTCCAGTGGCGTTCCTGCCAACAATTCCCACTATTTCGTTCCTTCTTATGACACATCCTCTGCCGTCTCCTCTGATTCCTCTGTCTCCTCTATCACCTCTATCTCCTCCGACTCCAGAATCTCCGACAGTGCCGCTTAAATGTGCCACCAGACAGAAACCATCCCATTTCTTGCAGAAATCACCAAATTCCGCGATAACATCGTCTTCCTCCTCACTCTCCGCTTTTCTCGGCGGATGTGCAACGAACTCTATTGGTTTTTCTCTTATCCTCACATTTTCAGCACGCAGATAGCCCTGCAGATATTCATTTATGCCGCGGTTTGTTGCTTTTCTCAGCGATACAATGCCGTATCGCGCGGGCTCTCCATATATTATGTGGACGAAATCGGCGAGCATATCAAGGATTGCGAGGTCATGCTCCACAACAACCACTGTTTTATGTGCGAGAAACTCTCTTATAGCCTTCGCAGCGCGCATGCGCTGATATATGTCAAGATAAGGTGTGATCTCATCTATGAAATAAATATCAGAATCCCTCATAATGCATGCAGCGATAGCAATGCGTTGTAGCTCGCCGCCGCTGAGTTCTGAGATGGGTTTGTGAAGCATTTCGCCTATCTCAAGAGTCTTCACGATGTTCTCCATGATTCCTCGCTCGTCAAAGTGCTCAAGCAACACCTTCACTTCGCCCTCGTAGAACTCAGGTATCGCATCAATGTGCTGCGGCTTTAACGCTGCTTTTACACGATGCGATATGAGGCGCTCAAAGTATCCCTGCAGCTCAGTGCCTGCGAAACGCTTCAAAACCTCTCTCCATTTATCGGCACTTCCCTGCGCTCCTTCACACTCAACAGTGTCCGGTGCGTCTGAATCACCGAGATTCGGTATGAGCATGCCCGCCAATATCTTCACGGCAGTGCTCTTTCCGGTTCCGTTTGCGCCGATTATGCCCGTTATCTTTCCGTGTGCAGGTATGGGAAGACCATAGAGGACAAAACCATTCGGTCCGAACCTGTGCGTCTCATGCCCCTTCAACTCCTCAGGCAGCCCTATGATGGATATCGCGTGAAATGGACATCTCTTTACACATATGCCGCATCCCTCGCAAAGCTCCTCCGATATTATAGGCTTTCCGTCATCGTCAAAGACAATCGCCTCAACTCCCGTCCTGACAAGCGGACAGTATTTGAAACACTCCTGCTGACACTTCTTTGGCTGACAGCGGACTCGCTCAACAATCGCAATACGCACATCACACACCTCCGGCCTCAAAACCACTCAAATTGTGACTCTGTGCCCTCACAACATCACACCTCATCACACTTTATCACATCTTATCGCATTTTATCGCATTTTATCACATCCTGTCATATAGCACAAATGCACAGCTCCTCGCCACGACACCGCTCATCGCTCAAACTCGCTGCTCGGAAGAGCACTTCTTATATAATCAATGATTCTGTCGTGCATTTCCTTTTTGCGGGCAGCTATTATGGGTATACTTATGGTCTTTGCCACCTCCCCGCTCACATTATTTCCATAAATATCTGTTGCGACACCTCCTGTTTCCCTCAATATGAGAAGTGCGGATGCGATATCGTAGCCGTTAAGAGAGCCTCTGAGGTCAACCACAGCATCCATGACGCCCTCCGCCACATAACACATTTCAACTGCAATGCTGCCGAGCACACGGACAAGAAATCTTTCAGCATATTGCATCTCAAAAAGCTTCTTAATGAGCGGATTTGGAATTCTCCTGCCGTATGAATAAATGCTGACTATCGCTTTGTCCTTCCCCTTCATCGGGCGAGGCATCTCCTTCCCATCAACAAACGCCTTGCCAACACCTTTAACAGCGTGATATATCCTTCCGAATATTGTCGCAATGACGCCTATCTCTATGTCATCAAACGACACATTATCTGTCTTGGGCGAATATGCAATTGATGAACAGAAGAAGGGAATTCCTGTCGCAGCGTTTGAAGAGCCGTCAATTGGATCAAATATAAGAGTGCATTCGGGCTTGCAGTCCTCAGGAAAAACATGATCGCCGAGCTCCTCCGAGATTATATGCGCACATATGCCACGCCTCTCCAGCGCACGCTCCAGTGCACGCTCCGCAAACATGTCTATGCGCCTTGTAACATCACTCACACGCTTTCCTATGATCTCACCGCAATCCTCCTCGTTCTCCTCAATGAACCTCCTCACATCTCCCTGTATCTCCTTTGAAATCGCTAAAAGCTCATGCTCGTCCATTCTCACTCACTCCCTCGCATCATCAGATTATGCACGCCATACTCCTCATTCTCATTCCTCCTCATTATTCCTATTGGTTACACCTCACACTCAGCACCTCAGCACCTCACACTCAGCTGCCCACCCGGGTGGGCTGCAACGCAACATGCATCCCCCGGTGGTCCGCTTACTGGTCCGCTTACAAAAAAGAGAAATTATTATATTTTTCTTTGATGATGCTCATCTCAACCCGCGCTGTGCGAACACGCCACTGGCTGCACCGTTGGGCGAGCGGCTGAGGATACTGCGTTGAGCATAACGGAACCGCCAGCGGAACTGCTGTGAACTGGAGGAGGTGTGAGGGTGCCATGCTGAAGCCGGTGGAGATGCGAGAGCTGCGTGTCATTGTGCTTGAAGATGATGTTGACCGCGTTATAAAACGATTGGACGCACTGGGTAATGTCCATCTCACAGATGTCCGCGTGTTCATTGACGATTGGGGGGGCTTTGTCAGACCTTCAGAGGAACTACTCATGAAGAGTGCTGAAATTGTCACAAAAATTGATAATTTGATTGACATGATAAAGGGCGCAACAGGAACCTCCTCCGGCGGCGAGGCAAAAAGACATCATGCATCGAACAGAACATGGAACAATCTTGATGATGTCTCCGCATCTTTTCAGGAACTTGAGAGAAATGCAACATCTCTCATTGAAAACCTGAAAACTCTTGAGAAGGAACTTGCTGAGAGGCGTGAAGTGCTCGCAATGTTGAATGATCTCAGGGAATTTGGCATTGAATCCCTTGATCAAATCAGGGGAGAGTTCATATGCGTTTTCTTCGGAAAGCTGCCCGCAGAAAATGCAGAAAGCCTGGAGAGAGCGCTTAAAGATGCTGTTGATGAGAATTTCTTCATCGCAACAAAAAATGATAAAACAGTTGTCATATCGCTGATTGAGTATAAGGACAGAGTTGAGAGGGTTTTGAGAAGATATGATTATGAATTTGAGAAGATTCCGGAGGATATGCCAGCAGATATAGCACATGCAATGAGCGTGGTTGAGGAGGAAATTGCATCATTGAACAAAAGGATATCAGATGTGAGGCGTGATCTGGCTGCATTTCGCGATGAGCACATGGAAACACTTATGAAGATGCGTGATTTCGCAAGCACTGAGCACAGTAAGATGAGGGCCAAGATGCTTTTCGGGAGGACAGAGCACGCAAGAGTTATACACGGCTGGACACCGGCATCAGATGTTGAGCGTGTGATATCTGGATTGAAGGAGGAAGTTGGTGAATGTTGTGTGGTTGATGTTCGCAAGCCGAGCAGAGATGACAGAAGAGTCCCCACACTTCTGAAAAATCCGCCAATAATAAAGTCGTTTGAATCTGTGATAGAGATGTATGGAACACCTCTTTATCGTGATATTGATCCCACATTCATAACAGCAATAATATTTCCCATTATATTCGGTCTTATGTTTCCGGACATCGGTCATGGCCTCATTCTCCTGACTCTCGGGTTTATTTTGAGAAGGAGGATTGGAACTGATATGGGAACAATAATATCACTCTGTGGTTTTTTCTCAATCATAGGCGGATTACTCTTCGGCGAGTTCTTCGGATTCAGCATGCATGTTTCTCATATCATTGAGGAATCTCTCGGAATGAAGTTGCCGAGCATGCTCATATATGTTCTGAAGGCATTTGAAGGTCTGCCAACATTCCTGTTTGAGCCAATTAAGGAGATAAAGATGTTCTTCATCATAACAATGATGATCGGTTTTGTCCACATGGGTCTTGGGCTTGTTCTCAACGGAATAATGAGATTTTCAGAGCGTAAGATTATGGAGGGAATAAGCAGTGTTGTGAAGCTGTGGTGCATGTTCGGTGCTGTGTATTTCATATTGTCGCTGTTCAAGATATTTTTCCACAAATTTGAGTATTGGCAGGCGTTTGTTTTCCTGGTTCTGCCCGTTATATTGCTTTTCATATTCCATGTAGTCGGTGAGTTGAAGCATCATCACGAATCTTCAGAGCACAGCGAAGAAACGAGGTCGGCGATGGACTACCTGCTCATACTCATTGACGGTGTGATAGATGCTGTTCTTGAGAACTTCTTCAGATTTCTTGCGAACATCATATCTTATGGCAGGATTCTCGCGCTCGCGCTCTGTCATGCTGCGCTGATAGAGGTGTTCATTCTGCTGTCATTCATGTGTCTCAATGTTCCATATGTCGGAATAATAATCGGTGCTGTCATTTTTCTCCTCGGAACTGTTATTGTGATATTGCTTGAGGCTATAATGTCTGCGATACACACTATCAGGCTCCACTTCTACGAGTGGTTCACGAAGTTTTATGAGGGGGGAGGCGTCCCCTTCAAGCCATTCAGGTTGTGCTGAGCCTGTGTGCTGTTCTGATGACACCATCTCACCATGTTGAGCGAACATCCTGCATAACCTGTTCCAGCCTCTCCTACTCGAACCTCAACTCTTCTCCTCGAACCTCAAGATCTCTCACTTTTCCTTCCGGAGCAGTATAATCTGTCCAAAATCATCCGCCTCACACATCCTGATCTCTCGTCTGGAGGTTCATCTTATCAGAGTATAGCATTTCCGTTGTGCTTCTTTCATATAAGCAAGCTATTACGAGTTTTCCTTCTTATTCTCCTCACCAAAAAAGCGTCCCTCCAGTAGTGGACGGCCGATTTGCAAACATTTGAGATTCTTCCGGGATGAGAGGAGATACATCGCCGCAACTTTTATTTCACTTTTTTAAATCAAATTCTTTCAGCAGTTTTTTTATATCCGCCGTCACCGGCACCGTCACCGGATGGTCCCTCATTTGCTGTTTGATGCTTATTCGGACACGTTGATCCAATCATAGACAAAGAAGAATCAACACAATCTATGGATGCAAGATTGATGCCAACAGGAAACAGAGAAAATTGAGAGAACAGAGAAAACAAAAAGAAGGGGAGATTATGGGCCCGATGCGATTCGAACGCATGACCTTCGCCTCGTAAAGGCGACGTCATACCCCTAGACCACGGGCCCAATGATGCTCCTTCACTCACTGCCGCTGCTCTATTCTGTGCTTTCCATATCTCTTATCCTTATGCCATCCTCCTCCTCAATCAGCATTTGAACTTTGAATTCAGCCTCATCCAGCTTTTTATTGCAGAACCTGCACAGATTCACACCTTCTTCAAAAAGTTGAAGTGCATTTTCAAGTGACAAATTCCCATCTCTCAGTGTATTAACGATCTCCTCAAGGCGAATCATGGCTTCCTCAAGTGTCATTTTTTCACTGCTATGTTCACTGCCTCCGCCTGCGCTTTTATTTTCATTGCTCATTTCACAGTCATCACAAACCCTCTCCTCCGCATTTTTGCCCTCTGTCTTCATCTCCCGGTCCTCCATTAAATCTCATCTCCTTATCACATGTTTCTTCGTTTTTCTGATTTCTCCTTTTCTTTTGCGAGTGCGTAATAGCCGAGAGGGTGTGCCACTTTCTCACACAATTCATCATTTTCCCTCACGCATATGCCATAAGTGCGCATTGTTCTGCATGAAGGTGCCGTGTATTTTGTGCCTCTCGAGCCCGCAATGTGTTCTATCTGGTATCTGGTCTTTTCAGCATCGAAATCAGGCGCTTTCTCATATAGACGGATGATGTCCTCCGTGCGCATTCCTATGTTCAGAAGAAAAGATGTGAGAGCGAACCTGGCACTGTGGGATATTTCCTCACCCCCCATCAGTCTTTTAAGCAGATATGAGATGCATGGCGGGAAAGCGGATTGGGAGATCCCGTCACAGGCGATTGAACGATCCTCTCTCGTATTCACGGACAACACCTGTCTTATCTCATCCGTGTATTTGCGGACGGCATCGCAGATATCCCCGGGAACCTCAATCGGAAGATTCTCCCGCACTCTGTCATAGAAAGCCTCATGAAAGAGTTGCAGAAGGTCGTTTCCGCTCACCATAACGAAGCCCTCGTGGAGCATGCGATTCACAAGACGCCATTTACTGCCCCTCAACTCAGATGCGAGACGGAGGTAATCCGTAAAATGTATGCGATACATCCTGACACCAAAATCCAGCTTTGCTGCGCCTACGACCCCGTCACAGGAAGTGTGAGATGTGCCTCCACATAACACCGTCACGCCGAGATCCTCTGCGAGCGCATGCAGCAGCGTTTCATCTGCGATGGAAGCACTCAGTATCTTGTATGCGGTTTTCGCCTCCGCCCTCGCATATCTGCGTGCGAGATGAGTATCACCTATGCAGCTGACGAGAATTCTCGCAAATGGATATGAGAGAATCTCCATATCCACATCCTTCGCCAGCACATGGTGCGATGACACCTCTCCTGTTTTGATTGCGGAAATAACGCGCTCACAGCCCCTATCACGTGCGCGCTCAAACGCAGCTGAGTAAATGAGGTCATCCAAACTGACGCCAATCTCCTTTATATAATCGGAGGATTTCCTCAAGAAGGGAAAAAAACACAACACTTCCACTTCCATTGCCACCCCTTCGCACACTCAGCATGCTGAATATGGCGACCTTCACTCAGATTCTATGCGTGGAGCAAGCAGATACATGATGTGAACTGCGCCGTCGGCGAGCTCAAACTCAATTCTCAGAGGATAATCAGTGCCGAGATAAAGCGTGACTGTCTCCACATTCATCGCACGGCTCATCGCAGCAATGTAGTCAAGCGAAAATATACTGCGGGCGTTATCTCCTGAGAGAGAGAGGAGCTCTTCTCTCCTCAGCTCAAATCGCATTGAATCCATCTCACTCTCCGCCTCCATGAAAAAAACATCGCCGGAAACGCCCATCACGATATGATCCCCCATCTTCTCAGCCACTTTTATCACTTTTCTGAAATCTTCAGCATCCAATACAACCCTCGTTGGAAACTCCAATGAAGGTAATTTTGGCTCCTTTCGCAATGTTTCAATACTTATAAGAGATAATGTGTATGAAAGTGCATTCATCTTTACATGCAATTTGTCATTTAATTCCAGTGTGATGTCACCTTTCCGCCAGCCTACACGCAAAATATCACTCAATTTTGAGAAATCAATCCCTATTTCCGTTTCCTGTTCCTCATCAGTCTGATTTTCATATTCATCAAATGCCTCTCTCCTCAGCTCAAAATCTATCAGTGCCACATTCGCGGCATCAACCGCACGGACTCGCCAGCCATCATCCGAGATTTTGAGGCGTGATTCATCCACAACAGCAGTGATCGCATCCACGCACTCCTTTAAGAGCGATGCATCTATCCGGGCACGGAACATCTTTGTCCACACCTCCTTCTCTGTTTCCTCCTTACCAATAGAAATAGATGTCAGAAATAAATAACGGACAAATAAAAGACATGCGCGGTGAGGTGAAGGTTTCCGATATTTCAACTTTCTTCCTCTGCCCTCGCATACTTTATTTTAAAGCGCAGCAATCAGAGAACACTGCAGCGCAGGAAGCTCGCATGAGACGCATGACAGAGAAAATGCTTCTGAGAGAGCTCGCATTTAAATTGCCAGAAACGGTGAAGGAACTGGCTGACTGTGGAGAGAAGGAAGAGGTAATTGAAAACCTCGCTCAAAGCATTATGGAAGATTTGAGATATGTTTACAGTGACAATTTGAGATGCATAGATGACAACATATTGAGAGAAATACACAGAGATTTCATAGAATATATGAAGCGATCGCAGATTATCATGAAATCAGCGAGAAGTGAGATTATAAAAACGGAGATCAAGCACGGGTTCATACGAGAACATCTGATGTTCTCCTCAAAGCTGAGAATGAGCGGATGCGTTGACAAGATGATAGAGATAGACAATGAGGAAAAGGTGCCATGCATAATCCGCACCGGAAAAAGCCCTGAAATGGGCGTGTGGGCTTCCGACAGGGCATCTCTCGCCGCTTACGCATTTTTGATAGAGGAATCATACAACATCACAGTCAGCAGGGGATTTGTGGAATACATCAGAGATGCTTCTTTCAGAGCCACAGTCATAAGAAGAAAGGACAGAGCTGTGGCTCTGCACGCGTTGAAGCGTGTGAGAGCAATAAAAAGCGGGAAATTCCCCGAAAAAGGCGATCATGCACCCTGCCATCTCTGCATTTTCAACGAGCATTGTAATGTGAAAGGCGAAACACTGTTATCCAAACTGCTGAGATTGTAAACTGCTGAGATTGTGAGCTCATATGATGAGGAGTGAGATGAAGGATGAGTGATGAATGATGTACGATGGGCGAGGAGTGATGAGTGAGATGTGCTGTGTGATATAATTGTTGTGAAGTGTGAAGTATGGTATGAGGCATGGTATAGAGTATAAGGTATGAAGCATGAAGTGGGATGCGTGGAGTGTGGTGCAGTGCAGGAAATGGGAAACAAGTTATATTTTGTGATGGGGATTTTCTGTTGATGATAGAGATTTGCATATACGGCAGAGGAGGTCAAGGTGGCGTAACGCTTGCCGAGCTCGTTGCACATGCGGCGATTTACGAGGGAAAGCATGCGCAGTCAATGCCGTCCTTCGGACCTGAGCGGAGGGGTGCACCTGTTCTCGCGTTTGTTCGTGTGGATGAGAAGGATCGCATAAAAATTCGGTCTGAGATATTGGAGCCTGATGTGCTTATTGTCCTTGATGAATCGCTGCTCGGCGTCGGAGATGTTGTTGATAGACTGAAAAAGGACGGGACCGCTGTTGTCAACACGAATAAAAAGCCTGAGGAGTTGAAAATTGCACATAAAGTCGCGACAGTTGATGCTACAAGCATCGCAAGAGAGATACTCGGCGTCCCTATAACAAACACAGCAATGGCTGGAGCGCTTACAAAAGCCACGGGAATTGTATCATTGAATTCGCTGGAAGAAAAAATGCGGGAGCGCTTCGGAAAACTCGCCTCAAAAAACATAGATACAATGAGAAAGGCATACGATGAGACACAAGTGCGGGTTCAGCAGTTGAGTGGAGAGAGAGGAGAATAGGAAACATGGAAATGAGAAGTGAGAAGTGAGAAATGAGAAATGGGAAGTGAGATAAGAGATAAGAGGAGGTGAGATAGTATGAAGATAGACATAAAGTGGCATGAGGTGGAGATTGGAGCAATTGTAAAAGAACCCGGCAGCGCATCAGAATACAAAACGGGTGATTGGCGCTCAGAAGTACCGGTCAGAGACAATGAAAAGTGCATAAAGTGCGGTATCTGCTACATATTCTGCCCTGAAGGATGCATATACAGAACAGAAGACGGATATTTTGATGCCAATCTCTATTACTGCAAGGGCTGCGGCATATGCGCCTACGAATGTCCGAGGGGCGTTATCAGAATGATTGAGGAGAAGAAGGAGTAGCTCACATCGCAGCGCAGGCAACAGCGTCGCATCCCGCATTCACAGTGGCAATGAAAAGGCACTGGAAGCTGAAACTCACTGACAGCGCGGAGAGGATGATTGAAAGTGCCGACGAAGAGCCCTTCCGCACATTTAACAGCATGAACAACATATCAGCAGAGAGATTTTTTGATATACTTGGAGAAATTGAGCAGTTCGTTCTCAAATTTGAAAGGGAAACAGGAATGAGAAGTGCGTCAAAATGGATAGGTGAGCGTTTGAGTGATGCAGTTTCCGCAGGAAGAACAACTGTGAAGTCTCATCTTGAACACTTATATTTTTCAATGTTTGATGTCAGAAGTGGAACATCTTTCATTCTGATGGAGAACTATGAGATCCTGAGGGTCGGGTTTTTTCGCCGCAGATATAAGGTGTATGACCTGTCTGTTCCGAGATTCATACTGATAAGGATCGTTCATGAGGACACACATGCTCACATACTGAGTGATGAATATGCAAATCTCTACGCTGAACTGCTGCAAATTGCGAGAGATGAAGCTGAAAGAGCCGAAAGAAATGAAAAAGCTGAAAAAGCGGGAATAATAAGGATTTCACCGAGGATATCAGCACCTGTTCATGTGATGGAGATGGAGGAAAAGATCGCAAGAGGGATGCAGAGATATGCGATAAATGCGTTTTTGATTGAAAAGATTGAAAAAATTAAAAAGATTGAAAAAATTGAAAAATGTGATGAGATAATAGAAATTTTCGGCACTCCTCTGTTTGTTATGCCTGACGGATATGTGATGAAATGTATTTCTGATATGATACACAGAGCATCAGTGGAGTTCAAAGCTGGATATCTGAGCGAGCAGCAATACATAAGAGAATATGCGAGGTCGTTGCGGCAGGGCGTTGATGACATATATGAGAGAGCGCGCACTTATTTGCACAGAAATGTGGAGTTTTTGAAGGATGTTGTGAAGTGCTGTCTGAACGGCGATTATCGCATTTTGAACGCGAGGCTGCTGTGATCTCCGCTGCAGTGCGTGCTGTTTTTTTCCTTCTGCTGTTTTTTCCCTCTAATAATGCCTGTGGCAGCTCACGCATGTGTCTTCTGTCACCACCATTGAGTGATCACTGTGGCATGCTACGCACTCTCTCCCCTCATATACAGGGCTTTCATATCCCCGATATTTGCTGTCCGGCTTTCCGTATTCGCCTATCGGATGCTCCTCATGCGGTATGGTGAGGTGGCAGGTGATGCAGGTTGTGCCGTTTGGCGAAATTTCCTCAGACACGATTGGCGCTCCTTTCTCACCTGTCTCGTGGCACTTCATGCACACCTCATTTTCTGGAGAGGAAGGCGGCTTCTGCTCTATTTTCTCAACCTCTCCGCCATGCATCTTATGATACTGTATTTCCATGTGCTTCACCATCTCCTTGCCATACATCAGCATTTCACCTATCATATCCTCATGAGATTCGTGGCACTCATGGCAGTCATGTATTTCCTTCGCATGTTCCGATTCTATGAAAGAAACATAATATTCGTGCATCTCGTGGCACATCTGAGCGCAGCTCTCCATAGGCATGTGCTTCATCTGCTGTTGCATGATCACAGCGCCACCGGCAAAACCTATGAACGTCAGCACAACAAGTCCTATAAGCACAATCTCTCCTTTCTCCATTTGAAAAACACCTCTCCATCCGCCTCCTCTTCACGAAAATAAAATATAAAACTTTCTGTTTTATTCCGTATCTCCGCCTCCTCATCGCCGCCCTTGCTCCTCATTGCCGCCCCTGCACTCCCTGCACTCCCTGCACTCCGCAGCGGGAACATGAAAAGCGTCAGATTTGAGCACGAGAAAAAAATGAGAAGAAATTTCAAAAAGTGAAAAGAATGCTCAGAGGAGAGGAGAAGTGTGAAAAAGAGGAGAACAGCCACGGCCTGCAGGATGAGATCGCAGATGCTCTCTTCAGAGCAGCAAAAGGAACAGCACTCGCATTCTTCGGGCTTGTCATTTTCGGAATTCTTGATTTCGTCATAAAAGTGCTTGTCGCAAGACACACATCACAATATGAGTATGGAATTTTCAGTCTTTCCCTCTCGCTTTTCCAGATCTGTGTGATTCTCGCCTCTCTTGGTTTGCAAGCGGCAGCTCCAAGATGCATCGCATTCTTTCGTGGCAGGGGAGAATTTGAGAGGGCAAGAGGTGTCGCAGTTGCATCACTTAAACTCTCACTACTCGCGAGCGCCATCTGCAGTGCATCCCTTTTCTTCGCATCTCCTCTTCTCACATCTCTCTTCCATCTGCCAGCATCGTCACAGCCAATATTTCAGATTTTCGCTGTTTCTCTTCCCTTCTATGTGACAGTGGAGATGCTATCATCGGTATTCAGAGGATATGACAGAATTCAGGAGAAGGTAATTTTCAGAGATGTGCTCATGTATGCGCTTGAAGTGATTTTCATTGCGTTCGCTGTCGCTCTCGGTTATTCATTACTGGGAATTATCTGCGCTTATTTTCTCGCAATAATGACCACCACGATCCTGTTTGCTGCATATACACTCAGAGCCTGCGGCGTTAACGGCAGTTATCTGAACGGTGGCATAAAGAGTCTTCTCCTTTTCTCAACACCTCTGCTCATAGCAAATGTCTCAGGCATAATTATGCTCAGAACAGATAATCTGATGCTCGGATATTTCCGAACAGCTGACATCGTGGGATTATACAACACAGCACGCTCCACATCTCAGCTCATTCAGATTTTTCTATCCTCTTTGACATTTATCTATGTGTCAATAGCATCACAATTATATTCAAGAGGACAGATAAATGAGGTGAAACGATGTTATACTGTGCTTACTAAATGGATTTTCTCTTTAACATTCCCCTTTTTTATAACAGTTTTTCTTTTCCCGGAGCAAATATTGGGTTTCATATTCGGACACTCGTATGCTCAAGCGAGCACAGCCCTCCAGATACTGGCAGCCGGAATGCTCATCCATGTTTTCCTGGGACCCAATATGATGACACTGGTTGTGCTCGGGAAAACCAGACTCAGCATGATGAACAGTGTTATAGGAGTGGCGATGAACGCAACTTTAAATATAATTTTCATAAAATCGCACGGTATGACGGGTGCAGCTATGGCTTCCGCAATCTCCATCGCCGTGATAAATGCACTCACATCCGTGCAGATCTTTCATATTCACGGAATACATCCCTTCACAAAGAAATATCTCAAACCAGTAATCACATCAACACCTCTTTTATCCGTTTCTTATCTTGTTTTCGGTTATTTATGCTGCACATCCATATGGGCTGTCGCCTCCTTCTTTCTTCTGTCCTCAGCCGTTTATGGCGCATGTTTTCTCATCACAAGAAGCCTTGATGAGGAGGACATGATTATGTTGAAATTGATATCACACAGATTGAATTCATGATCATATTCTACCTCTCAAATTCTCAGTCATTTTTCCGATTATCCTGCGTTCTTTTCCCACCTGTCTCTCCACAATATGTTTTTTTATTATTGATCTGAAAACTGCTGCTCTGTCTTTTTCTTCTTCATACAGATTATCCTTTTCCCGTGGATCTCTTCTCAAATTATAAAGTTCGCAGCTTTTGTTTTTCAAATCAAATATGAATTTCCAGTCGGATGTCCTCAGGGAGACATACATATCTCCGGTTCCGAGGACATAGCTCTCACTTATCACACACCTCCTCATCTTCGTCAAAATATTGCTCTCAGCGCGGATATTCAGGAGATTCAATATGGTTGGAGATATTTCAAGCAGACTGACACATCTATCAACGACGAGCCCCCTTTTCAGTCCGGGACCTCTGATTATCAATGGCACATGAATCAACTCCTCATATGGCTTCTGCCGGGGAAGCGCATGACCTATCATGCCGTGTTCCCTGAACTCCTCACCGTGATCAGCAGTCACAATTATGTAAGCATCGTCATAAATCTCACCAAGTCCCTCAAAAAAACGATTCAACTCGCTGTCAACATACATTATCTCGCTTTTATACAGTGTGAGCAGCAATTTCAGATCTTTATCCGTTATTTTCTCTCTGTTTTTAAACAATTTCCTCATCAATTCCTTCACTTTTGATTTTTCAATATCATATTTGGGAGGCAGATAAGGAGGGTGTGTGTCCATATAATGCAGCCAGAGGAAGAAAAGCTGTCCTTTCTCCACTTTTTCAAGCCATTTCAGCGATTTATCTGTGATTATCTCAGCCCTTTTGTAGGGCAGACTCGGAAATGTGAACAGGGAGAGCAGAAATTTAGCTTTCAACAGAATCATCCTGCGTCTCTCATTTCTTATAATTCTGCTCATGCGCATATCTCCCAAGGAGTCATAAAAGAATGTGAAGCCGCGGTCATACGAATAATATCTTGAGAGGAAAGGTGCTGAATGGAATGCCGCTGTTTTATAGCCCTCTCGCAGCAGAATCTCGGATATCAGAGGTGTGTCTTTCGGGAGCCATCTGTGATCACAGGTGTTGTACTGAGGATAAGCAGATGCGAGGATGCCCGGAAATGATATGGGGGTTGAAGTGCCTGTGGATATCGCCTGTCTGAAGAGAATGCCATCCCCTGCCAGACGATCTATGGTTGGAGTTGTTTCTTCAGGAAAACCAAGACAGCTCACATAATCCGCCCGCAGACAATCTATCGTCACAAGAACGACACTGTGCCTTTCTCCTTCATTATCATCGCTCTCCCCCCCCATCACCGTCATATCATACCGTCATTGTTACCGACATATCAAACTCATCATTACTCATCATTATTTTTCCGTTCATCTCCCGATCATATCCTGCCACATTCTTTCAGTGCTTTTATCCCCGTCGTTATTCTCCTTCTTTCCATATAAATATCATCCCTGAATATCTCCCTCAAAACTCTGCCATCAACATCCATCGGGACGGGAACGCCGAAGATATACAGTATTGTGGGTGCCACATCATATATGCTCGCACTTATTCTGTTTTTCTCTTTTATCCCATGACCGTAAGCAATAAAAGTGCCGTTATCTCTGCTGTGATACCCGCTCAGCAGAGAACCTCTTATGAACTCCCTGTTATATCCCACCTTCCCGCTGACGGAGTTCACATTTTCATCTATCTCTATGATGACATCGGGCGCATGTTCAACATATTCACCGTGATAGATCTCCTCTCTTCTGTGTGCCTTTACTGATATTTTGCTCAACTCTTTTATTATGCTGCTTCTCATCGCTTCATATTCGTTCTCCTCAACAATCCCATTCGGCTCCCTCCCCTTCAGGTTTATGTAAATTGTGCCCCAGTTTCCGTAGCTGAAAGCCACAGTCTTTTCCCATTTCACCGGTGTGCTCACAGCACGCCTGAGCAGGCACTCATATAGAGGCGTCAAAAAAGAAAACCTCATAAACACACCAAGCGCAGACAGTATGCGATCCTCTCCAAAGGCACGAATAAAAGAATTGAAAGCAATAGCTGATGTTTTCCTTCTCAATTTAAGAAGATTTTTCCTTGCAAGCCACTCATTCACAAGAAACACTCTTTTATTAGGTCCAAAACCATGATCAGATGCTATTATAACTATGGCTTCATCATCTTGTTTGTGCAATTTATCCAGTATTTCCTTCAATTTTCTGTCAATATTGCGATAATGTCTCAGAAGCAGCATTTCATTTTCCCAGAATTTGTGTTGTGCGCCATCGAGCTCGGTGAAAACCACGAAGCCGAATTCCCAATCATCTTCCATGAGGTGGAAGAGCACCCTGCAGTTTGACTCTGTTATCTCCATGAGCGTTTTTGACAATGTCCTGTCCTCAGCAGCCAGAAATGATATGAGATATCCGCTGCCTCTGTTGTAATTGAGTTCCTCCAGTTTCCACCTCAGACTTCTCGGATAAGTCAATAGATTCTCCGATGGGCAGAGGATGCCGGCGATCATGTTGCCATTTACCGGGTATGCGGATATCACATTCGGCGCATTCAGAACAAAAACGCGCTTTCCATGAGCACTCAACACATCCCACACATCTCTCTCCTTTATGAAGCGCTCAAGATATACTTTGAACTCATAGCTCCCGAATTCCTTCTGCACGAAGCTGAATATTCCCGTTTTCCCGGGATTCTTTCCTGTTGTCAGGCAGTTCCATGCGGGAATAGTCAGCGGGGGTATGACACTTTCAAGATTTCCGTAGCTTCCCTCGCTCATAAGCCTTGCAAATGTCGGTAATTTTCCATCACATGCCCATCTCCCTATCAGATCAATGCATGCTCCATCCAATCCTATAAGCATGACCTTCATCGTGACCTCCTCACTTGGGCATCCAGCTGGGTTCCCGCTTCGTCGAAAGAACTTGTCCCATTATCACCTCACGGTGACACGGAGTATGAGACAACAGGCTCCCCTCTTTAGTATTCTACAAGCAGATATATAATGCGTGTTTTGGTGTCACCCAAGACTGAAATTTCAGATGAAAGATTGAGATTTCTTTTCAGGCTTCAAGGCTTCAACCGCTATGCATAGTTATAAAACCGCGCTTGTGAGTTGTCTCTCCTCCTCTCTATTTTCTCGTATATCTTGCATAAACGCTTCAGCTGCTTCAGCCAGTTATTTGATTTCTTCCTCGACACGATGCTCTCTCCTCAAACGCTCCATCGCTCATAGAACATCGGATTCTCCTCTTCCTTAGAGT
>JAOQIN010000001.1 GCA_026134085.1 Candidatus Methanoxibalbensis ujae | reverse complement strand
TGCTTGATTTCAACCTCTTTTTTGATAGGAATAACGAAGTAAAACCGACCATCTCTTCTGACCAACTGAAAAGCACCAATTTTATACTTTCCGTTCAAAGTATCTTCAAGCAATCCTTTTTGAATTTCCCCACATTCAATAGGAATTGCGATCCTCTTATCCCCATTAACTTTTACTTTGAAGAAGAAGTCAAATTTACCATGTTCAAAAACGCTTACTACACGAGGATGATTGAGCCTTACAGTAAATTCCTCAACTCCTGGCAAAGATGCTTTTCTACCCCTTCTGATCAGTTGAGCATATGAGTTAATAGCTTCCACAACTACATCTCTAATCTCTTGAACAGTTTGAGAACAAACATCAAAAGTTTCTCTAATTTGTCTGTAAAGTTTTTTATGCAGAATGTTTTTCAAATCCTTAGCGGATATTTCTCCAGAGCAGAGTTTCTCTTCCAGAGAATTTTCAAGAATGTAAGAGTAGTAAAATCCTGCTATGGTTTGATATGTGGTGAAGAAATTCCTCAAAGAAAGAAATTTATCCTTGTTGACCTTCTCTGAAACCTTCACCGTTATGCTTTTAGCAACCTCCATGATTATATTTTCGGAAAGAATATATTTATATACCCTTTCTCCCCACCCTCTCGGATGGGGTCTCCTTGAGGGGGTTAGATGAACATGATTCTCAACAATCACATATCCTAAGACATCTATCTGAACTCCGCCACACACAAAACATCACCTCAAAACAGCACCACGATCACAGTCACCATGCTTTTTGTTTCGCTGTGCTGGCAGAGTTATGATGAATCTGGTGCCCTTTCCAACTTTGCTGCTGACGCGTATATCTCCGTCATGCTCATGTATTATGCCGTAAGAAACGGAGAGACCAAGTCCGCTGCCCTTTTCTTTAGTCGTGAAGAAAGGCTCAAATATCCTCCCTATGTTCTCTTCTGGTATTCCTATACCTGTATCCGATATTTCCACAACCACATTATAATCATCCGCAAATGTTTTTATCTCTAATTTACCGCCATTTGGCATCGCATCTATGGCATTAAGTATAATATTGAGAAATACCTGCTTCAATTTCCCGGCGGATGCAAGTATATTTGGTGTTTCGTCAAAATCACATCTGACCTCTATCCCTTTTTCCCTCATTTCCTTTTCAAGCAGTTCAACAACATCCTCAAGCAATATATTCACATTAACGGGCATTTTCACATCTGCTGTCGGGCGATATATGTCTGAGAGTCTCCGGATAATTGTTGAAATTCGTTCTATTTCATTTTCTGCGAGTTTCAAATATTTTTTACCCTCTTCTGAAACGAACTTTTCAATGATGAAAAGGCAGTTTTTGATTCCACCGAGCGGGTTGTTTATCTCATGTGCGATGGATGATGAGAGCCTGCCGAGCGCCGCCAGTCTTTCAGAATTGCTCATGCGACGCTGTGTCTCCTCAAGCTCCTTCACCTTCTCCTCAACTTTGCGCTCAAGTGTTCTGCTGTATTCCTCGAGCTCATCACGCGACCTTTTCAGATCACGCACCATATTGTTGAAGCACGACACGAGCGTTCCTATCTCATCATCACGCTTTATGTCCATGTGAAAATCAAGATCTCCGCGACCAACACGCACAGCACCCTCACTCAATTGCTTCAGAGGTCTGGTGAAGCGCTGCATGAACACAAATCCCAGCGAAAGTGAGAATAATAATATCGCAAAACATGTGGAAAATGCATACAATCCGAGCATATCAATGCACGAAAATGCTTCTTCCTGAGCTATTTCAGAAATTATGCAGGCATTTATGCTCGGTATGTAACGGTAAGCGCCTATGACAGGGATGTTTTTGTAGTTCTCATACAGACCCACTCCGCTCGTCCTCTTCGTCAGTGCCTCTCTCACTCCCTCAGAGAAAACAGTTTTCCTCAGCGCACTTCCAGGTTCATATCTCGGATCCGTTATGAAGAAGTGATATGCGTTCACAAGATATGTCTCGCCTGTATGGCCCAATCCAGAAGGCTCCTTCATGATATCATTTATCCGAGTGAGATTGAGCCTGCCCACGAGCACTCCTGTCACCCCGCCAGCACCGCTGCAGTTATATATGGGTGTTGCGACGAGCATCGTTGGAACTCCGTGAGATATGGAATGATATACCGGTGTCACCATTGTATGCATCTTTCCCTCAGCAAAATAAACACGGTTTGATTTTATTTTACCCTCCTGACTCGCATCTGTTGACAGCAATACCTCTCCAGTGCGCGCATCAATTATGAAAATTTCTGTAAAATCTCTCCCTATCATGTTGTTAAAGTGTTTAAGAATTGCTGCCCGAGCTTCTTTATCTGTGTTGTTTAATAATTTCATCATGTTTTCACGAATTTCAGGAAATCTCGCAAGTGTTTCAACAGCATGCTCGCAACAGGATATCCACAGATTTATCTTATGCTCCTTTAGAAGTGTGATCGCTGATATATGATCAAATATTTGCGATTTTATAACCTCTTTGCTCTGATAAAAAAGCATACTGCTGATTGCTGTGAGAGGTATCACCGTTATCAGAACAATAAAAATCACAAAAGTCGTTGTTATGCTCTTTCTTTTACCCATGTTTTACTCACTTTTTCCATTTTTCTTTTTGTTTGTTTTTGCTGTTTTGTTTTACTCTGTTTTGTTCTTTTTGTTCAGTTTCGTTTTGTCTGCTTTATTTTGTTTTATTTTGCTTTATTTTGCTTTTTATCTGTTCATCTATTTTTTCATTTATTTTGACGATCACAACCACAAACAATCATATTTTGATGAACTCAGTTGTGAACAAAGTGTTCACATCAATTTGTTTCTGGAGAGTGCCGAGTTTCACAAGTATTTCCTGTGCGTTGCGGAAGGCAGATTCATCCATCCAGCCGAGTGGTCTGTCGCCAATGAAAATGAGAGGGATACTGCACTCGAGCACATGTTTCAGATGCGATTCATTGAGTGAGCTTTCGTATTCCTCAGCCAGCAATGCTGCTTCATCAGCATTTGCTATTGCATCTCTCCATCCTCTCGCTGTTGCGCTGACGAATTTCTCAACTGTTTCTCTGTCATGTGTTATCATATCGTCCGTCGTGGCAATGATGTCTGCATACCAGTTCACGCCGTAATCATAGCAGTATATCACATTGTATTCTCCAACTGCCGCACGCACGGTTTCACCGTCAGTTATCCATCCAGCCTCAACATCAAGCGAACCATCAGCCAGCGCACTGTATCCGAGTGATGGGTCACGCTCAACAATTTTAACATAACTGGGGTTTATGCCCTTTTTCATGAGCATTGCGAGAAGAGGATAGCGCTCTGAATAGGTAACTCCAACCGTCTTTCCGATCAAATGCTCGGGCTTTGTGATGTTGGCATGCTTTTTTGAGAAGAAACATGTCGGCAGCAGCTGATAATCTGCGAATACCGCTTTCACACGCAATCCACGGGCTCTGGCCAGAATAAGAGTGTCCGTCTGCAACAGCGCAAAATCATACTTTTGATCGACGAGCGCACGCGCGAGATCTTCTCCCGTATACGGAACAAACTCAACATCCAGCCCCTCCTCACGATAATATCCATGCTTATCCGCCCAATATAAGCCAGCAAACTGCGCTTCATGACTCCACGATAGACCGACTCGGATTTGCTTTGTTCTCTCTTCAGAGATGAATGGAAGTTGAGGAAAACAGCATAAAGCAAAAATGAGGATAAGCACACACACAGCAACTATGACAGCGACGGATTTTCTATATATGTACCTGCTCAACATCTGACTTCACATACTTTTCACTTTTTTGTAAGTTTTTCCGTTGTTATCATTTGTTTTTAAATATAACCCGTCATTGCGCATCTCCATTACGCATGGAGCCCTGCAGCGGGAAGATGATAACAGAGCGATATCATATATAAGGATTTCGTTTTTCTGATACGAAAGAAATAGAAAATCTTAAAAGAGAATATCTTCAGTTGATACTGGCATACTAAACTGGAGGTATATGAGATGACAGATGGGGTATGGGTGGTGCGTCCTGCAGAGTGTGAGGGAGTTCGGGGGATTTTAGCCAATCCTAAAGAGGGTGAAGTGATGTTTTCTGTTGAGGGATGGGATGAATGGGGTATCACTGGAGGATCTGCAATGCTAATCTTACCACAAAGTAAGTTAGAGGGATAGATAATGAGTCGGTTAACCTTACTTCCTCCATACCATCAAAATTTTGCGGTTTGTAAGAGGTTGTGCCTGTTATTATCATTTGCAATATTTTTAATCTGTATGATTACTGGAGTGGCAAGTGCAGAAGACCCTTCTCCCGAGCTTGTTCCAAGCACACTGGAGATTAATGTTAACCAGGGCGATACCTTCACAGTTACATTTATTGCAAAGAATACTGGTGGGACACCGAACGATCAGGGCTGGTCTCATATAACAGTCAGTTTCGAGGATGGATTAGATATAGTGGATAACACATCTTGGAGCTCTAAGGATAGGATATACTATATAAACAATTCCATATGGCACAAGAATGGTAGTAAATTCCCAGCCAAAGAAGAAATGCTCGAAGCCTACAGCTCTTTTCCGTCAGGCACATCAAAAGAGATGAGAGTTACATTCAAGGCAATCTCTGAGGGAGACTTTCTTATAAAAGCCAGATTTACCCTTGTAGACTTTACTGAAGATGAAAATTGGGATACTGCAAATTATTACAGAGATCCCGCTCCAGGAACCAGTACAGAACAGGATCAGCAGGGATTTGACGTGATACCGATTATAGTTCATGTAACTCCTCCCAAAAGCTCAATTACTATAACGGTTAAATATCCAGGTGGTAATATTATTGCTCCTGATACTGCTATTCTCTATGACAGTAATTGGAATGAAATTAAAAGATTAAGTCCGAGTTCTGGTACATACACATTCACGGATCTTGATGCAGGAATTTATCACTCTGAAGCTTATAAGGATAACATGTTTATTGGAAGTGCAGAGAACATAGTAGTTGCTCAAGGAGAGCAAAAGTACGTCACTATTACCACATTACACAAACGCAATTTGAATGTTACAGTTTATTTTAAGGATTGTAAAACACCGATGTGTAATTTAGGTGAGATCCCCTTAGAAGTAGAAGTATATAGTTGGGACGGTTATAATAAAAAGTGGGATTTTGAGTATAAGGGATATCCAGATTGTCAAGGAAAGGTATCATTTTCTAGCTGGCCAACTTCTCATCTTGGTGAGAAGTATAAAATTATTGTAGAATATTATGAACCCTATGTATCAGTGGGTGAAGTATCAGTACCATTTGTAGTGCCACAAAAAACAATAGTGGAACCCATTTTCGTGGATAAAGATAAGGGAAGTAGCTATGAAATTTGTACAGATGCATCCATATTGGTTGCTTCACCTAAGATTACCAAATTCTTATTATGCTATAATAAACCGGAGGATTTAAAGGACCTTAATGATTGTGTGGAATTTGATCCTTCTTCTGAGGTTGAAATTAATGAAAATGAGATGGCATGGATAGTGATTGTGGCAAAGAATGAGGGAGAGGATGTGTATTTTCCTTTCTTCCAGAAAATTTCAGTAGTTATCCCAAAATTCATATATTTATGGGGAATCTTGTATGAGGGTGTATGGGTGGAATCTGAAAATTTGCCTTGGAATGATTACTGTTGGACAGGTGATGAATGTTCGGCAGGTTATGGAAGCTATACAGTAATCGTTGAAGACCCTGTCCTAGAGTTTTATAGTGAAAGCTGGCTTTCTGGGGAAGAGAAATCTATTATGATAGGATTAGATCCTAAAGCGTTGGAAGGGATTTCAGAATTAACATTCTATGTAAAGAGTTTAAGCGGAATATGTCATTGTTTTTGTGCTGATGGATGCCCCGATTTTAAGCCACATGAAGTATACACGGTATATGACTGGGATCCAAAAGCAGGTATGAAAGATCAACAAGATGAATATGTCTATGAAATAAAACTAAAGTTTACGAAACCTGATTCAGATGGTGATGGAATTCCTAATGAGGAAGATAACTGCCCGAATTTAGCAAACCCTGACCAGGAAGATTCTGATGGCGATGGGTTAGGAGATGTTTGTGATAACTGCCCAACTGTTGCTAATCCAGACCAAGCGGATTCAGATGGTGATGGTGTTGGGGATGCGTGTGAGATTGACATCTCTGTCTTTAAAGCTCCAGCAATCTGGTTATACGATATTGAAACCAGGGATAATGTAGAAGTAGTGGATAATCTTAAAGAAATGGGAATTAAAACTGTCCTTTTAAGTATTAAAATAGACAATCTCATAGTCGATTCGGAGTATACTGACAAAGTAAATAATTTTATTAAACTGGCTCATGAAAACAATATACACGTACACGCAATGATTTTGGAATCGGGAGCTAACATATTTGATATTACTGATAATGGTGTTTATAATTCAGCTAAAAGTCAAACAGAAAAGATTGTAGAATATAATAAAAAGTTTACAAACAAATTCGATGGCATTCATATTGACGCGGAGCCTTCCCAACTTTTCGACGAAAAAGTGACACCACCCAATTCAATAGCATACCAAATAGTGCGAGGAAAGATTAAATGCCCCATATGCAATGAAAAACATGATTTCGCAGATAACTGGAAAGACAACCCAGAATTTTGGAAACATTATGCAGGTTTCCTTAAGACAGTATACCTAAATGCTAATGGATTACCAATATCTTCTGCCGAACAACCTGAGTATATCGACTTTGAAGCGTATAGAAGTTGTGTTAAAAATAAATTAATAAAATACGTCAATGTTTTTATTCCAATGTACTATTATGGGAGTGTATATAAAGATGGGACAAAAGATAATTTTGTTAGGTTTTTAGAAAAGTGGTTAGAAGTTTTAGGCGATGATAGATACGTTATGATTGGCTTAGGCTCTTATGGGTATTTATACAACCTTAGTACTTGGAAAGAAGTAGAAGAAAACGATGCTCTTCAAGAAATTAGAGAAAATAGCGATCTTAAAAGAATTGGAGAATACGTATCGGATGCATGGATAAAACAATATGAATTTGAAGCTTTAGGGGATGGGAAAATACTTGATGTCTCTTACAAAGAAGGAGATAAAATATGGCTTTATGAATCTGATTTTGGTACAATCGAGAATCTTAAAAACTATTTAGAAGAAAATATCGATGATGACAGGTATATTGGAGTCTCAGTATTTGCCTATAGACATTACTTACTAGATTTTGACTTTTCTCATACAACAATCGGTGAAATAGCAGAAAAGTTGAATGAGAATCCAGACGATATTGTAAACAAAAAATTTGTTACCAGTGGGTGGGTTTATTTGAACACTCATGGATTTTATAAAATAATAGAAAGTCTTTGGATGATTCTCCAGCTTTTAATTCAAATAGCTACTGGAGGATATATTGATATTGGTAAGGTACCACCACACTGGCTTTCACCAGATTTGATGATAATAATTTCAAATTCACCTCAAGATCAAAATTTCTGCAATTCACATAAAACGTTTCCTTTCATTGAGGCATATGCTAACAGCGAAGAATTGTGGGCATATGCAGGAGCTGTTGTAGACATAGAAGGAACAATTAAGAAGAAAAATATGCTGTGGTATACATTCTATCAATTCGAAGTTGAAAAAATAGATGTGGATCCCGAATATACCAATTTAGAAGAGTTGTATCTAAAATCAAATGAGGGCGATCGCATTAAGTCATTATACTTGGTTAACAAAGATTTCACCATGCAATACGGCTCTTTAATTATCCACATTCAGCCAAAACAAACAGTTGATATATCCTATAAAGCACTTGTTGAGGTAGAGGGGATAATTGATGATATTAAAATAGTAGAACAAGAAGGGGAAAAACAATACGAATACTACATCAAAGCTGACAAAATAGAGAAAATATTGACAACAGAGCCTTCTGCGATAATAGCCCAAAAACAGACAGTAGCTATACAGTGTCCCGTAAACGCCACAATCACCGACCAATACGGCAGAATAATCGCAGACAATGGCACAAACGAAATACCAAATGCGAGCATGCTCATAACAAACGAAACAAAGATATTCTACCTGCCAGCAGACCTTACTTATTCTGTGGATATAGACGCTTATGACACGGGCACATTCAACTTCACAAGGATTTCACCAGTCGGAAATGACATTTTGATAACGAAGTTTGAGAATATTTCCGTAACTGAAACCACAAAAGCATCGGTTGAGATAGTTCCAAATGTTACGAATTATACGATGAGCATAGATTATGACGGAGATGGCAACATTGATGAGGTAAGAAGCCCAGATATAAGTGAAACTATAGAAATAAATCAACCACCGATAGCGGATTCAAACGGCCCGTATCAAGGAATAGAAGGTCAGCCAGTCATATTTGACGCATCATTAAGCTATGACCCTGAGGGAATGCCTCTAACTTATTACTGGAACTTTGGAGATGGGAGCTCAGTTGTTACAGATCAATCAACAATAGCACATATCTACGCACAGGAAGGAAACTACACCGTAACGCTAACAGTTAACGACAGCATTCAAAACTCAACTCCTTCAATAACCTACGTCTTAATCAACGATACAGAACCGAAAGCAAACTTCACAACGAATCAAACTTCTGGATCTGCTCCGCTGACAGTTCATTTCAACGATTTGTCTCAATCTTACGATGGAATTATTGCATGGGAATGGGACTTTGATGGAGATGGAATCGTTGACAGTAACGAGCAGAATCCGATTTATACATACGATGAGGCTGGAACATACAAGGTCTCATTGACAGTTCACGAAGCAGATGGAGATTCAGATACAGAAACAAAAGAAGATTATATCACTGTGACTTCAGCAGTTGACACAGAGCCGCCTATAATAGAATCAGTGACACTTGACACATACATAAACATTCCGAACTCATCATTCCATGTGACAGTTGAAGCGACAGATAACGTTGGCGTCACGTCGGTGACTGCTGATGGTGTTACCCTCACAAAAACAGGGAGCACATGGGAAGGCGACATATTCATTCCAGAGGGAACACCGGAAGGAGAATACACACTGACAATAACAGCCCGGGATGAAGCAGGAAACACGGCAGAATCCAGTGTTGATTACTCGGTGGTGTTCCCGCAGGGAGGATTTACTGTTGCAATAGACCCGATGATGTTATCAGCAAGTGCTGGAGATGTCAAAGTTTATCAGATAAAAATAATAAGCAATGAGAACTTTGATGACAAGCTTCATGTTTACATAAGCGATGCGGGAATTCCAGATGAATACAGAGCGGACTTTGAATTCAACTGGACCGATAAGAAAATTTATCTGAAATCAGGTGAGACAGTTGAGCTTTCATTGGAAGTCACAATACCACAAGCATCAGGATACAAGATGTTCAGGGTATATGCAGATTCAATGAGGTTCAGGACGAGTGGATATTGCACCGGAATTGTTTTAATCTCATAATGTTTTAATCTCATAAGGGGGTGAAAAAGAAAAGATGAAGAAAATATTTTTGGCAGGTATTGTGTTTGTATTTGCTTTAACGGCATCTGTCGTGGAGGCGGATCCTGGTATATCTCTTGATATAACGCCGATAAATGATAAGGTATTGCCCGGAGAGACAGCAATCTATAAAGTGAATGTTACAAGTCAGGTGGATATAGACGAAACAGTGCATCTGAGCATCACAAATCCGATATCTGGATGGAACTACACATTCAGCGATAACGATTTTGATCTGCCCGCTTTGGGCAGTAAAACAGTTGACATGTTCATCACAGTTGCATCCGATGCATCTCCCGGAGATTACTACCATGATGTGAAGGCTGAAGGTCTTTGGAATCATTGGACCGTTGAGGAGGCCGTTTATACAAATGTCCTGACAACAGTAATCCCTGAGTTCTCAACGATAGCAATACCAGCAGCATCGATATTCGTCCTTCTTTTCTTCATAAGAAGAAGGAGAGCTTAGAATTCGCTCTCAAACCAAGTAATAACATTATTCAGATTTTTATTAATAGAGGTGGCGAGGTTTCAATATGAGAGTAGATTTCCACTTGTAAATGCATGATGGTGTATGCGAGTGCAGTGCGAGTGCATTTCAATATGAGAGTAGATTTCCACTTGTAAATTAAGAAAGTGAAATGTCCTCAAGCATCCTCTTGAGTTGAGGCTCTGTCAGGAAAACGCTGTATTCTATGCCCCTGCCACGACCCCTCCCTCTCCTCTCTATTCTTATTATGCCGAATAGTTCAAGTTCAGAGAGGAAAGATGAGAGTCTTCGCCGAGTGAGAGGGGAAGGAGCGTTCCTGTTGTATATTTCATATATCTCAGATGGAGATAATCCCTGATTCGCTGCTATTATTGAGAGCAGATATCTGTGAGCGAGAGGTAGCTTCTCTATCGCTCGCTTCACATGCAGCGTCTCAACATCATCAACAACATCATATATGAGCGACTCATCTATCTTATCTTTTCCTTCTATGACCGCTTTCTCGCCTGCTTTAAGCATGAGGTCCAAAGCAAATCTTGCGTCTCCCCCTCTCTGAGCTGAGAGAGCTGAAGAGAGTGCGATCGCACCTTCTTCAACAACACCAGAATAGAACGCCTCCTTCACCCTGTCCTCAAGTATTCCTCTCAGCTGCTCCGCATTATACTTATTGAAAACGAGAATCTGAGGAGAGAATGAACTTCTCACCCTCGGATCCTTTATCAAGTCCAATACATTGAGAATATTAGATATTCCTATTATTGACATTTTCGGCGTCCTAGACAAATAATAAAGAATATCTCTCCCTCCATTTAATATTAACAAATCTATTTCATCTATCACAGCAATGAAAATCTTATCCCTTATCTCTTCCTTGAACTTCTTCCAAGCTTCCTTGAAACTGTATCCTCTCGTCGGCAAATATATGTCAATGTCTGACGCAAGCTCAACAAGCGTGCTGTATGAAGTTCTTCCAGAAATTGTATAACTTATGAGAACATCTTCTATATTCTCTGCTCTTATCTTCTCCTTCAACTTATTTATGACGAAGAGGACTGTTGCTGTTTTCCCTGTCCCTGGAAGTCCGAGAATGAGCATGTGAGAAGGAGTAGAGCCGATGAGCGAGTATCCGAGATTTATACTTATCTGTGCGATCTCATCGTCCCTGAAAAGTATGCGATGCGGCGTCCATGTCGGCAAAAGAGCATCCCTGTTCTTGAATATCCTGAGACCACGCTCAAATATTGCAAATGGCTCCCTTCCCGCCTCAGATATTTCCTATTGAAATAAAACTTTGCCTCGTATTTAATATTTATTTGTTATTTTTCTTCCCCTTCCCTTCTAACGCCCCCCTCCTTTCTAAACGCTCTCGCAGCTCTGCGATAACCCGCTCCTTCTCAGCAACTTCCTTCTCCAACGCGTTGATGCGTCGCTCACTCTCTTGCAAGAGCTTCTTTAACCGACGCACCTCCGCTCGCAGTTTCTCCCTCTCCTTAAAAACATCGCTACCAAGCATCTTCTCAACAGCTCCTCTTATGAACGCTGAACGCTCAACACCCATCTCCTCAATCCGCTCAAGCGTCTCCTCTCCATATACACACTTATGACCCTGCCATCCCGCAACTCCGCAGGTCTCCCGGGACGACCCCTCTCTCAACCCTCTATTTTTTACTAAAAAATCAAGAGATGGAGAGATGCTCATTCACCTCTATTCCTTCCTCTTCTTTCTCATTTCTCCTTCTTAATAATCTCAAATAAAGATAATTCAAATGAAAAAGAGGTTATTTAAAGCTTATCCCTACTTCCGCCGCAGTGGCAGGCACTGTCCTATACCCTGTGAAAGGAAAAAAGCAAGCAAGAGCAGGAGGGAGGATAGGATTCGGCAGCCTACGAAGCGTATAGACCCACATCTTCATTCCCTCAGTGCCGCCGTCTGCGCAGCATATTTACAAGTGGAAATCTACTCTCATATTGAAATGCACTCACCCGATATTTACAAGTGGAAATCCACTCTCATAATCGCACTTTTAAATCATGCATCAAAGTTCGTCTTATCACGGCTGGAGGAATGAAGGAAGGGTATTCTCAGTGGAAATCTCCTCCCGCATCGGAATGCACTTGGACGTTCCTTTAACAAACGAAAGAGCAAGAAATGTTATCGCTTTTAGATTTCCTGTGTGAATGCTTTTATTCGCTTTTTCTTTCTTCCTTTTTGCGATTTCTCCGCTTGAGATATAAAAAGTGGAAGCGATATTTAAGCATAGAGAATTTTGAATGAGTGAGTAGGGGAAGAGTGCAGGGGTCTGATGGAGCGAGGTGGGAGGAAAGAGGGCTGATGATGAAATGAAAGAGCCATATAAGGCGTTGATAGAGAAGCTTGTCGCGGCTTTGAAGGAGAGATATGGTGAAAGATTCATTTCTCTAGTTGTATTCGGCTCCGTAGCAAGAGGAGAGATGAGGAAGGATAGTGATATAGACTTGCTTTTAGTCATAGATGCAATTCCAGAAGAGAGAATTAAGCGGCAGGAGGAATTTATGGATGTGGAGAGGGAGATAGAATTCTATGTGAATGCACTCTTTGATGAGGGCTACTCCGTTGATTTCTCTCCGATAATAAAGACGCCAGAAGAGGCGATGAGGATTTCACCCCTTTATTTAGATATGATTGAAGATGCGATAATTGCATACGACAAGGAAGACTTTTTCAAAAAAATATTGGAAAGAGTTAGGAATAAGCTCAGAGAGCTGGGGTCAAAGAGGGTCAGGATGGGTAAAAGGTGGTATTGGATTTTGAAGCCTGATTACCGTTTTGGTGAGGTGATAAGGATTGAATAACATTCAGATGGCAAGGTCGTATTTAAGGCAGGCTGAAGAGAGATTAAAGCATGCAAAAGAAGCTTTAAATGATGGAAATTATGCTTATGTGATCAGGCAGAGTCAGGAGGCGGTTGAGCTTTCACTTAAAGCTTCACTCAGGATTGTTGGGATTGAGCCTCCGAAGTTTCATGATGTAGGACCGATATTGAGGAGAAATTCTGAATATTTTCCGGAATGGTTCAGGGCGAAAATAGACAAAGTAGCATCCATCTCGAGAGTGCTGAGGAGGGAAAGAGAGCCAAGCATGTATGGAGATGAGGAGTTAGCCCTACCTCCTGATGAGCTTTACACCTTTGAAGACGCAAAAACGGCACTTGACGGGTGCGTTCTTGTATTCAACAACTGCAAGAAACTATTAGATGAAGCTGAAGGTATGAGAGAGAATGATAAGGAATAAGGGATTCTCCGTAATATTTCCTTTTCATCATAGCTCTTCAGCTAAAATTTCATAAGGAATGGCAGTCTTTGCCTAGAAAAGAAAGCTCTTATCTCTACTCATATCGTATCCTTCATCGCATCCTCTTTGTTCAACTCCTTCTCTAAACTGTAACAGCTAAGCAAGGGGTTTAAGCTGGAATTAAAAAATATAAAAAATATTTAAATAAGAGCAATAAGAAATTATGAGCATGATGAAATGCATTCATCGCATTTGCAATCATCATCGCATCTTCAATTATTAACGCTGAGAGATGATATAAATGGAGGGGATGAATTGAAGCTTTCTGAATTCACCGAGAAATTCAATGAACTTTCATTTTGAGCGCATCTGATATTGAAAAGCATGCTGCGGAGGAGATAGCAAAGTTCATTCGTGAGGCGAACTCATCATATATAAGGATTTCGTTTTTGTAATACATAACACCATCTCACCACATTGAAGTAGCGAACATCCTGCAGAACCCGTTCCAGCCATAGCTCTTCTCCACCTCAAACTTCCAAACTCTTCCTCTCTCTTCCTTAACTGTTATGGAGCAAAAGAAAATCTCGGCTCTCTGTTTGAAAGAGCTAAAGACACAACCAAGCTCCTTTCTCCAATGCTTTCATGTTTAATACCTGAACGATATTCCATGGCCCTTTATCTGATTTCTTCAACCTCACACCAAGCACTTAAGGAATAGGCTGTCAATGCATTCCTTGATAAACCATCTGGATGATTTTATTCCTTTCTATGTCCAAAGCTATCCTTCTAAAGCTTGAAGAAATACATCGCTATCACTGCTTGGTCTCTATATCTTATTCTTTTCAATGTCAAATTTCTTCAGTAACTCAATCAGTTTTCCGCTATACCGTCACCATAAAAGATAGTTTTTCATTATTCATGTTGTTTGATGCTTATTCGCCTGTAAAAAAAATGGAAAACATAAAAGCATGTGCCACATTTGTGCTGTTAATCATTGTAGATATAGGAATGGTAGGGACAGCTGCAGCAGACCCTGGAATTACCATGGAGATAACTCCAATTGCGAAGTGCTTCCCGGCGAGACCGCTACATACGAAGTGAACGTAAGATGGATTATCCAGCAACCGAGCATGTGGTTCTTTCTATTGACAATCCCATCTGGAGTTACTCATTCAACCCTGCTGAATTTGATATCTGGTGAGTCAAAATATAGCACGCTGAGCATTTATGTGCCTTCGGATGCACCGCCAGGGACTTACAACCATACCGTCAATGCAACTGCAACTGGACTTATTATACTACCTATACCACCAGTGATCATTACAGAACGCGTTACAACTACGGTTGAAACAACAGTAATACCCGAGTTCTCAACGATAGCAATTCCTGCAGCAATATTCGTCCTTCTTTTCTTCATAAGAAGAAGAGCTCGGAATAATATACCATTTTCTTCCTTATCCTATTTTCCATTCTTATCCTCCATTCATCTCCTATTTAGAGTATCAGACAAAACATTTTTAACTAACAACTGTCATGGAACGAAAACCCGAAAAAGAGGTGGTCAGGCGGCTGACCCTAGGAGAACTGAATGAAGGCAGGAGAAAAATCTGTTCAGAACTCCTGATAAAACTTTTCTTCATCAAAGAGCTAAAGGAGCAACAGTTCCTCAAGCATAAACATCAGAAGGCTTAAAACCGACGGAGGGAGGAGAAGGTCGGTGTTGAGTACAGCACGTGAGCAGGCGGATCATTTGGCATGAAATACGCCAAGCCCTACCAGACCATAGAAGAGAACGCAGAAGAGGAGTTTAAAAAACTTGAAGAACTTGAAGTTACTTGAAGTTGCATCATAGGAACAGAATTTCTGGATGAAAATTATTTGATCTATTGATGCCTGATGCGACTATTGATGCCTGATGCAACTCAGCTGTGTGTCAAGAATCGGCTTTCCAGTGAGTTCAATGAAAACATCCTCAAGGCTCGGCTTTCTGAAGTTGACGGAATTTATCTCAAGACCCGATATACGGGCGATCTCAATGATCTCCGCGATATGCATGTCCGCATGTTCCACTTTGAGCATGATTGTGTTGTTTTCTCTGATTATATCGTGCACATAATTCAATTCTGAAAACATTTTGAGCGTATTTTCAACTATATAATCTTCACTATTTCCAAATATAATCATTACAATATCCTCCTTCACATTATTTTTGAGTTTTTCAGGCTCATCTATTGCTATTATCTTTCCATTTTGCATGATAGCAACACGAGAGCACAGGAAATCTGCCTCCTCAATGTAGTGGGTGGTGAGCAATATTGTTATGTTTTCCTCTTCATTCAGCTTTTTTATGAAAGTCCATATGCGTCTTCTCGTGTGCACATCCAAGCCGAGTGTTGGTTCATCGAGGAAGAGCACTTCGGGATGGTGTATGAAGCCTCTTGCGATCTCCAAGCGCCGTCGCATGCCTCCAGAATATTTTGAGACGAGGACATCTGCGTATTCCTCCATGTCAACGAGTTTCAGAACTTCTTCCGTCCTCCGCTTTCTCTCAACGCTGCTGAGACCGTACATTCTCGCGTGGAAATCCAGGTTCTCACGACCTGTGAGTCTTAGGTCAAGAGATGACTCCTGAAAAACGATGCCTATTTTCTTTCTCACAGCATCCCTCTCAGAGACCACATCAAATCCCGCAACCCTCGCATGTCCTGATGTTGGTTTGAGCAATGTCGTCAGTATTTTGAGAGTTGTCGTCTTTCCTGCTCCGTTGGGACCCAGCAGTGCGAATATCTCCCCATCATCAACGCTGAATGATATGTTATCAACTGCCACAATGTCACGGTTTCTCCGTATGAGCCGCCTGAAAGGAGATTGCGGAGAAAAGCATTTCGTCAAGTTGCGGACATCTATCGCTGTCATTTTCTGACACCGGAGCAGACACAGGGCATCGGAGCAGGAGTGCGTGGTTCACTCTCTGTAACTGCCTGTTCTGAATTCAGCCTTATAAGGATTTAGGACTCTGCCGCGTTTGAAATCGACATCAAGATGGATTGCCCAATATCCGAAGCGTCCTTCATCAAGCAGTATCTCAATGCGATGTGTCTCATGCACAGCGCATGATATGTCTGTTGCTTCTCCGTAGAACTGCCAGAGGGGGTCTATGATGAACCAGTTTGAGAGGTCGCGCCAATCTCCTCCCGTGTATATGATGCCGTATGCGTGGACACCGGAGGATGCCCATGCGATGCTTTTCGGTCCGAGCTCCTTGAATGCTGCTTTACACAGGTCTCTCGTGTAATGAACGCACACAACATCTCCTTCCTTGGGGGGCTCAATGCTGGTGTAATGTCTGAGCCATGTGATAACGCGGGTTGCGTTTCTCGGAGGTATGTATTCATTGAGTATGAATGTGCCATTTCGCCTGATGTCTATCGTGAAGTTCGTCTGATTCCACACAGGAATCTCCGCTGCCACACGAAAGAGATGGTCAAGAGGGACACGCTCCGCAAAATAATAAAAATCACGATAATCGCAGCGGAGATCAGCGTTCAGATCCCACGGCACAAAACAGGAGTAGCGCTCGTTGAAGTGAGATTTGAGTATCTCAAGATCAGTCTGATTTATGACGCCGTCATCATTGAAATCAAGATCTGTCATTGATGGTCTCCACCTCACCTCATCACACAGAGCGCACGGCGCTGCATCCTCACTCAGCATATTCACCCTCTTTATCTCAATGCAATCGCCTCCGCAGATCGCATGGCGCGGCGAGTTTGACTGATGAGCAGCACACGAGTTTGACTGATGAGCAGCACACAACAGGAAAGCAGCACACAGAGTGCATAACAAAAACAAAATGCGCATTTTCCGTCACCCGCACTCAGCGCACTTCACGATCTCCCGCACCTTCGCTTTGATGTCATCAGACTCCATTATCGCAGTTCCGACGAGAACGGCATCAGCACCCGCCGCAAACATGCGAGCGGCATCTTCAGCACTTTTCACACCACTCATCGCAACCAGGGGAACATCCGGAAACGCATCTCTCAAGCTGTGCGCAAGCGACTCAAATGTTGAGATGTCCACTTCAAGTGTGAATATGTCACGGTTGTTCACGCCGAGAAGCGAGGCGATATCCCCTATTTCATCAATATGGCGAATATTCTCCGCGGAAACACGGTCAACCTCCACAAGTGTCTCCATGCCAAGCGATCTCGCCTTTAGAGCGAGCGATTTCATGTCATCAACGCTCAATATCCTCGCTATAAGCAGAATTGCATCAGCACCGCTCGCATACGACTCAACCACTTGAAACTCATCAAAAATGAAATCCTTCCTCAAAACAGGAACGCGAACAGCGGCTTTCACTTCCCTCAGATCGCTCAGATCTCCCAAAAAAGCAGATTCCGTGAGAACAGATATCGCGCATGCTCCTCCTCTCTCCATATTCCTCGCAATTTCCGCCGCACTCTCGTAAACATGCATAGACCTATTATACCTATCATTCCTGACTCTGAACTGCTGTCTGCCATTGAGACCTCTGCGTTTCACCTCCGCAATTACAGCACATTTTCCAGCATTTTTCGCATTCAATACTGCATCTCGCATGCTTCTTCGCACGCTTAAACGCCTTATAATCTCCCTTTTTCTGTCCAGAATCTCCTCCACTACAGCCTTCTTTCTATCTTTCGTCATCTTCTCTCCCCCTCTCCTATTTGCAATATAAATTACAAATATCAATAATTATGCATAATATCGCGCCACAACTTATTAAATCTATAAATTGCTTTTGGAAAGATTTTCATTCAATTCTATTATATGCGGAAAGAAAATAAAGTATCCCCCACCATATATTATTGAGAGGAAGTAAGATGATGAAGGGGGAGACTGGGAGGTGATGAGGAAGGGAGGAGAAAGGCAGATTTGAGCTGAGAGGATATCTGGCGCAGGAGGATGAGGATTCATTTCTCATATGCTTCAGACTGAGCGGTGAGGACGTTGAATCGCCTGACCGTATAAAAATAGGCGGCATGGCAAATCTCATAATAGACAAAAGCTCAATAATATCCGCAATCGACGCCGCAGGTCTTGAGGGTGTGAAGGCATATGGCGGATTTGAAAGGACTTTCTGTATAAAAGTGAGCAAAGGCGCGGACTATGACAGCGTCATACGAGAGGTCGTTCGTATAGCATCAGAAGAGATAAAAAGACAGATAGAGACTCAGCGAAATATGGAAAATTACTCGAAACATCTTTGGAAAAATATAAGGCGGTGATATAAAGGCACTTTTTTTTTATTTTTTTCATGTCCGAAATTCGGCTCGGTGGGGTTTTGGTTGTGGTTTTATGTTTTGGATTATGATATGATGGATTATGATATGGATATGAGCATTCAACTGGTTGTTGCTATCACGCAGCTTTCATCTTCACCCACACCGCTCTTTCAGCCTTCCTGGCGGAGGTGCCTGAACGAGCTTCCTGGTGGATGAAAAATCCATCTCATCCATTTCATTCTTGGCTTGAACAGATTGCAGCAGTATTGCCAGCAGGAGTGACTTCCGCTGCTCAGGTGCAACAGGCGCAACCTTTGATCTCCGCAGCCCTCATGCAATCGCGCAGCCCTGCAAACTCGCTGATAAGTGTCACCTCATGAGAAATTTTCTGACATCATCAATTGTCGGATATTTTTCACGATTTCTCATACTCAGGAAAACCGCCGCACAGGCATTCGCAAACTTAAGGCAGGATTCAGGAGATTCACCTGCGAGGAAAGCGCATATAAATGCGGCGTTGAACACATCTCCCGCACCTGTCGGATTCACGATCGGAACTTCAAATGCCTGACAGAAAACCTCAATCTCCTCGGAAATCCATGCAGAGCCCTCAGAACCTCTGTGTATTATGACATTACTGCCTCCGCGACTGATTATTTCATTCACATTTTCAACATTGACGCCGCTCTTGTTTCTCCCGCTGTCCGTTCTGCTGTGGCGTTGCTGCTGACCGCTGTGGCTTTGCTGCTGACAGCCGCAAAGTGCATCAAGCTCAGCCTCATTGACAAAAAGGAAATCAGTGAACGGCAGTATATCAAACACGCTTTTTTTCGCCTCCTCCGTCCAGCCTTTGTATGCGCTCCAGCCTATGTCAACGCCAGTGAATGCGCCGCTCGCCTTTGCATGCTCAAGTATCATGCGATTTGCATCAAACAGACATTCGGTGTTCCAGTGTCCTGCCCGCATCACAAACCTCGCACGCTCAACGAGCGATAGGTCTATGTCATCGCTGCAGAGTTCCATGTTGGCTCCTCTGTCCGAAAGCATTGACCTGCTTCCATCATCAAATACAATGCTCACTGTTATCCCGGGCTTTCCTCCCATTTTCACAGAATAAAAGCACTCAACACCATTATTCCGCAGGAAGGCGAGAAGCCAGTGCGATATGGGGTCATCCCCACATTTGCATATGAAAGCGGTCCTGAGACCGAGCGCACCGCATGCAGCCGCACAGTTTCCCGCTTGACCTCCGAGACTCAGCATGAAATCACACGCTTCCTGCTTGTCCTTTGCAGGATATCCCCGCAGCGGATTCGTAGATATGTCGCAGAAAAGATCGCCTATCACCACAACATCATACTCGCCGCATCCATCACCATTCTCGCCACATCCATCACAACGCATCGCGTGCACATCCTCCTTCCTGCCGCGCAATCACAAAAACAGCGAGATTTTCTTCCATACTCCCATTGGCGGAAATGCAAGCGTTCCCACGGAGGAATCAACTGCATATACCTCCATTTCATCCGTGTTCACAATCTCACTTCTCAACACAGGCGACAGAAAATCACTTTTCGCTGCAAAATTCACCGCTGTTCCTCCTGCAAGCGGCGAGAACGCTGGCATCACCCACAGGCGCTTCCCCATGCACTCACCTCTCAGAAAACATGAGATGCGAACCCTCGCACCCACACGATCCCCCAGAACGAGAACCGGATGCTCATGCGCAATTAAAACCTCTTCAGCATTTGAAGAAAAAATGCTGCGAAAATTTCTGTTGTGACCGTGTATGAGAAGAACATTCCCCATTTCTATCGTGCTGACAACATCAACTTCCCTGAACCTCCTCAAAGGACCGAGATGAGTATCATGATTACCTCTCACCAATATTATTTTTTTCACAAAAGAGAGGGCAAAATCTATGAACATCGGAACTTCTTTCCATTCCTGCCTGCTCACTCGCTCAAAAACATGCTTTAAATCGCCGTTTATCACGAGAAGAGATGCCCCGCCGCACATGTTGAAAGCACGCTCAAAATTCAGCTCAACATCACTCAACTGCCTGCTCGGCAGTGAAATTCCTGATGATGCAAGCGCTTCCTCATAGCCGAGATGGAGATCGGCAATGCATATCGCATCCTCCTCTCTCAGAATAACCGCAGGCATTCCATCCAGAATCTCCACTTCCGTTTCCTCTTTCATATATCCTCACTGTCTGATGCATCTTATGCAAATCTCGCACTTGCGCTCACAATCCCACACATCCACAGCACTTGCAACACCCTTCAAACCGAATCCCGCATCAGAATCACACATCCAGCACCACTCTCGCCCTCCAAACGCCGTTCTCACGCTTTATTTCCATCATGTTGTATGTAACTGCTTTTATGATAATACCTGATGAATGCTTTTCTGGATGGAACTTTCCTCCAATGCATCTGCCGTAAAGTGAAAAATTTTCCTCATCTATTTTTAAATGGAATTTTTTGAACACAATAGACTCTGATTCAAAGAAAAAAAGCATCTCATCAATCCAATCAAACATCAAACTGTATAAATCTTCGGCATTTAAATGCACCTCACGCTCTTCTTCCTCATCTATTTCATCCACATTTGTCATGAAGCTGAATGTCGCAAGCGCTGCATTTGCAAACAACTCCTCAAGTGTGTCACCATATGCCTCAAATCCGACATCTGAAGTATGCTCTATGTATCTGAACCTCGCCTTCATCGCATCATCACTCCTCTTTTTTTCATTTTTCATTCCTCCCTTTTTTCCTTCTCCCTCTATTTTTTTTCTCCTGCATATTCCTCCACCTATCCTATCACCTATCCCGCAGCCCCCGCACCACATCTGTTGAATCCGAAACCCCGCACAGTTGAAAATGAAGGCGAGAGCGTCCGCGCGTGGATGTCGGCTCCGACAGGCTGCTATCTAAGACAATGAATTATCATCATGATGCGTGTTGTGGAACTGTTATGTGTTAGCGGGCAGCGGGTGTGGATGTTGCATCTGCGCATTTCACGATGAGGGCTCCTGTGACGGGCTGCTCATGTCAGTGCCGTATCTGCCTATGCGCCTGTCATCTATCATCTATTATCATCTATTATAAAAGCGAAGTTATCTGTTATAAGAGCTATAAGAGCGAAAAAAATAATCAAGCAGTGAAATCGTGGATACAATCCCTATCGGGCAATTGAAGGTCTCGGAATAACTGGCTGATGTGGTTCAACAGCATCAGAAAGTCAAGAACAGGAACGAAAAGAACGAAGAAAATAAAAATAGAAGGAGAAGAGGAAGGAGGTGACACTACTTGAATCTTTCATGTTTTTCAAGGATTTCATCCGCCAATCTCTCCAAATCTTTTAAATCCTCCTCCTTCGGACACCCTCTGACCACTACCGGTTCGAGCAGTTCCGCTTTAACATTTGTCAAAAGACCCTTTATAATCTCGACAAATTTACCACCCCATCCATATGAACCTATAACAGACAAAAATTTTGTTTTTGGTCGCAGTATGTTCAGAAGATATACCGCATAAAGTGCCGATGGGTGCGGTCCTGTCAGAACCATTGGCGTTCCCACAATTACAGTGGCAGCATCAACAAGTGCCATGGCAAGCTCACCAACATCAGTTTTTGTCAAATTGAAAGGTTTGACGGGTATGCCCCTTTCCATGAGGAGATCCACAAAGTGCATCACCATGTTCTCCGTGCTTCCGTGCATGGACACATAAAACACAACAACCTCGTTCCTCACTCTATCGGAAATCCAATCCTCATATGCACTTATTATGAAGTCCGGATTTTTGTATATCGGTCCGTGGCTTGGTGCAATCATCTCCATATCCAGTGATGATATTTTTTCCATATTCTTTTTTATATTTGCCCTGAAAGGCATCATTATCTCAGCATAGTATCTTTTCGCACTTCTCAGCAATTCCTCTCCCTGCTCTGCAAAAAGTTCTGATGTTGCAAGATGCGACCCAAAAAAGTCACAACTGAAGAGTATTCTGTCCTCAATGAGATATGTAACCATAGTCTCCGGCCAGTGAACCCATGGAGTAATAAAAAATCTGAGGGTTTTATCCCCAAGTGAGATCTCATCACCATCTTCAATTACTTCAAACCGGTCTTCCTGTATGTGCAGGAGATCAATCAGGAACTTTTTACACTTTTCATTTGTGACGACTTTTGCATCTGGATATGCACTGAGTATTGTGGGAATGGCACCAGAGTGATCCTGTTCAGCATGATTTGCGATTACATAGTCTATTTTCTCCACCTCAATTTTCCTGAGGTTTGTCAGAAGTTCACCTTCCTTTGTTGGGTCAACAGTATCTATCAGGGCTGTCTTTTCACCTCCATTCACAAGATATGCATTATAGGTTGTTCCATCCGGAAGGGGGATGAGCTCATCAAAAAGCCTTCTATCCCAGTCTATTGCCCCCACACTGTATATACCGGGTTTTATCATTCTTACAGCCATGTTTACACCTCCTCAAACTCTTCCCTTGATGCACCGCATACCGGGCACACCCACTCAGCAGGCATGTCTTCAAACGCTGTTCCTGGAGGTATCCCGCTGTCTGGATCACCTTTCTCAGGATCATATACATATCCACATATTCTGCATCTGTATTTCATGGTAATCACATTATTTTGATCTGATATATTGTCTGTGTTTTGATGCGTTTTGGTGAGGGGGCACTCAACAGTGAGGAAATGGAAAGAGAGCACAATGAGAAGGAGGAGAAAAGGAGAGGTTGAGAAGGGGAGTGCTGGAACGACTCGTGGTGAAATGGAATTCAGGAGGGCAGAGAAGCAATTGGATGAGAAACAGGGGGAACTGAAAGTGAAAGACAGGATGTCATCCGCCTGAAAAAGAGAGGGCGCTGCGGTTTGATGAGATCTGAAAGCTATTTATGGAGATCAATGATGATACAATGGAGCCACATACTGAAACAAGCCCCAGGGCAGATGATTTTGTAGAATGCACGCACCCGGAAGGGGGGAGGTCACATGAGACTTATTGACAGATACGGCAGGGAGATCACGAGCCTCAGATTCTCACTCACGAGAAAATGCAATCTGAACTGTATTTACTGCCATCATGAAGGCGAGTTCGATGACAATGAAGAATGCCATCATGAGGACGATGAAAGCGGCATAAGTGCTGACCTCGTTGTGAGGGTGGCGAAGGTTGCATCTCAGCGATTTTCCGTGCGAAAGGTGAAGTTCTCAGGTGGCGAGCCGCTGCTGCGTAGAGATCTTCCAGATATAATACAGCATATCCGTGCATATGAGGACGATATTTCGCTCACAACAAATGGCACGCTTCTGAGCATATGTGCCGAAGAACTCGCAGATGCAGGTCTTGATCGCGTGAATATAAGCATTGACACGCTGAACGCCGAAAAATATGATATTATAACGAGGACAAAAGGGAATCTGAGCAGAGTTATAGATGGCATTCACGCAGCTATCTCTTCAAATCTGACTCCTGTAAAGCTCAATATGGTTGTCCTCGACCTGAATAAAGATGATATAGATGAGATGATGGACTTTGTGAGAGGATTAAATGCAGAATACGGTGATGACAGCGTGATATTGCAGCTGATAGAGCTCGTTCCTTTTCATGTCGCTGAATCAAATTCAAATGATGCCGCTGGTTTTTTCAACAAAAGTGCCAGTGGAGTTTCCAATGTTGATTTTCGGGAGATAGAGGAAATGCTGCGACTGAATGCGAAAGCGATGGCCACGAGACCTCTGCAGCACAGGCGAAAATATTTTATTGATGGATTGACTGTTGAAGTGGTCAAACCGATGGACAATTCCGCATTTTGCATGCATTGCAAGAGACTTCGCATCACTTCGGACGGCAAAATAAAGCCATGTCTTCTGAGAAACGACAATTTAGTGCCTTTATGCGAGGATGAGGATTGTATTGCTGAGAGATTAATTTATGCTATGAAGCTGAGAGAGCCTTTTTATTGTGAAAAAAATGAGAGCCCTCCCTCTCGCCCACGGTGAGAATACATTGGGTTATTTTTTATTCTGGATCTCTAACACGGCTCAATTGTTGATGGAGGTTTTGAGGATATTGCGTATGCCACCCATGTGACGCCCTCAACCTCGTTTGTTATGCGCCTGCTCATTTTTTCAAGTATTTCATAGGGAAGCCTCACGAAATCAGCGGTCATAGCCTCTTCGGATGAGACAACACGAACGATCACGATTCTGCCCTCTTTACGGGCATCTCCCAGAACACCTGTCGCCATATCATCGCCAACCACCGCGAAAGCCTGCCAGACACGCTCATACCATCCGCTTTTCCTCAGCTCTTCCTCAACAATCGCAGATGCCGCACGGCATATTCGCAGTTTTTCAGCATTCACCTCTCCTATGATACGTGCTGCAAGCCCGGGACCCGGAAAAGGATGTCTTCGCAGTATTTTATCAGGTATTCCGACAGTCTTCGCCAGTTTCCTGACCTCATCCTTGTAGAGGTCACGAAGCGGCTCAATAAGTTTCATTCGCAACCTCTCAGGCAACGCACCCACATTATGATGCGATTTTATGCGTGATGCCCTTCCTCCAGATGCTCCAGCTCTCGCACTCTCTATTCTGTCCGGATAAATAGTGCCCTGAGCGAGGAAATCAGCTCCTATTTTCCGAGCTTCCTCCTCAAAAACATCTATGAATATCTTCCCGATGATCCTTCGCTTCTCCTCAGCATCTCTGACGCCGCGCAACGCATCCAGAAAGCGCTGCGATGCATCCACAAACACATATTTCATACCCGTATTCCTCAGAGATTCCAGAACTTCCTCACGCTCTCCATCACGCAGAAGACCATTGTCTATGAATATGCATGTCAGCCTGTCTCCAATTGCTCTGTGCAGGAGAACAGCAGTTGTAAATGAATCCACACCGCCGCTAAGCGCACATACAGCTTTTCCATCGCTGCCGACAACACTCCTGATCTCATAAACCCTCTCGCTCACGAAATCCTCATCTATTCGCCAGTTTCTTTCGCAGCCGCATATTTCAAGAAAATTGCGCAGCATATCCTTTCCTCTCTCCGTATGATGCACTTCAGGATGAAATTGAACACCGTAATTGCTTCCTATGCGGAATGCAGCGACAGGTGTGTTCTCGGTCCATCCGATCACCTCTCCATTGCCTCCCAAATCCTCAATCACATCCTCATGCGACATCCATACACGCGTCTTCCCTATCTGCTCGCCGTCATCAGAGATTCCTCTGAAAAGCCGCTCTTCTTTTTTGAAGAAGAAATCCGCACTTCCAAACTCCTTCTTCTCTCCTCTCCGAACACGCCCTCCATTCAAATGGGCGATGAGCTGCGCACCATAACAGATTCCGAGAACGGGGACCCCAAAATCAAGCACATCAGAGGCGCATTTCGGCGCATTATCATCAAGAACGCTGAAAGGACTTCCTGAAAATATTATTCCGCAGATTTTACCATGCCCTCTCTCCCTCTCAATCCCCTCCCTCAGCTCATCGGCGGGATAGTCATAGGGCAAAAGTTCAGCATAAACACCAAGCTCCCTACATCTTCGCACAATCAAATGCGAATATTGACCTCCAAAATCCAAAACCACAACCTTATCCCTTTCCTTTTCCATTTTCCACACTCCATCACTGCGCTCCATTCACATGCACCCCTCTTCCCCCTTCTCCTTCATTTATCCTTCATTTATTATTCAATTATGTATAGCAAGGCGTTGCTTGAGGCGCTCTGAAGCAGCCGCAGCGGCAGTTATACACATGTTTTATTACTTCCGCAGCAAACAATGAACGGGCGATGGCGGAAGAGGTTGTGAAGGTGGGATTTGTGAAATTAGGAAACATCGGCGCTTCAAGGATTGTCGATCTCGTGCTCGATGAGCGTGCGGACAGGGAGGATGTTGATGTCCTCTCCATTGAGACAGGTGCGAAGCTCACGCCTGAGCATGCGGATGCAACGACCGCAGTTGTTGATTGGAATCCCGATTTTGTCGTGGTGGTGAGCCCGAATGCAGCGCTCCCGGGTCCCAAAAAGGCGCGTGAGATTGTGGCTTCAAAGGGAATTCCATGTATCGTCATATCTGATGCGCCTGCTAAGAAAGCAGTGAAATCGCTGAAGGAAAATGGCTTCGGATACATCCTCATATTGGGAGACCCCATGATAGGCGCTCGCAGAGAATTTCTGGATGCCGTTGAGATGAGCATGTTCAACGCAAACATACTCGCTGTTCTGACGGCAACAGGCGTCGTTCGCATACTTCATGAGGAACTGGATTCTGTCATTTCGCAGATAAAAAGGCGTAAAGCCGGAGAGAGTGTGGAGTTGAAGCTGCCGCAGATTGAAATAACCGCTGAGTATGCCGTTGAGCGTGCAGGATTCTCAAATCCTTATGCGAAGGCAAAAGCTATCGCAGCATACGCTATGGCTGAGAAGGTCGCAGATTTGGATGTGCAAGGTTGCTTCGTCGTGAAGGATCCTGATAAATATGTTCTTCTCATCGCAGCAGCGCATGAAATGCTTGAAACAGCAGCAAAACTCGCAATGGAAGCACGTGAAATTGAGAAGTGTAATGACTCGCTGCTGAGAACTCCTCATGCAAAAACAGGCGAAATACTCAGAAAAGTCAAACTGATGGAGAGACCCTCCGCATGAAAACGGAACATTTTTTATTTTTATTTATTTATTTTTTATTATTTATTAATTTATTAATTTTTTATTTTTTTATTCTTTAATTTTTTCAATTTCCTGATCTATCCGGTTAATTTCAATTCATCTTTCATTTTCCTATTTCCACTCTTTCTGCTCAAGCGAACATCCCGACAAAGCAGTTCCGCATTCAACAGCCTCAGGTTTCGTCTGCCTCTTGATTGATGCAACTGTGCAATTTGCTTTCTCAGACAAATGCCAAAATATAAAGATATGAGGAAATGGAGCTATCCTTTCAATTCTCCTCACAACATTCAGATCTTTTTCCTGTGAATATTCAACATTTTTCCGATCATATCACACCTCTCTCTGCTCAGGAATTCAGATACTGCCTGCTTCGGAACACCCAATCTCTTCGCTATATCCTCCTCATTCAGACCGAGCGCATAAAGTTTCCTCAGCTTCCTCACCTGATCTGGCGTCAGTGAGCGCACTGCATCCTGTCTTATGTGCGGCCTCCTCTCATCCATCTGCCGCCTCCTCCCTGAATTCTCGCTTCTTCCACATACATCCCCTATGAGGCGCCTGACATAAGCAGGCGACGGGTCACGGCGACTCATGTGAGATATGTGTGAGAGCGCATCTTCCAGTGCCTTTATAACATCCTCATCATTCTCATGCTCAAGCGCGCTGCGTATAGCATTTTCCGCGCGTTTATCACCTGTTTTTGAGAGTGCTTTCGCAATGCCAATGCGAATTTTCTTGTCTTTTGCACTTTTAAGAGCGTTCAAAAGAATCTCGATCACATTCTCATTTTTTTTGCAGAGCTTGGCAAGCGTTTCAGCAGCATTCGCGCTTACACGCCCGTCTCCGAGAGCTTTTATGAGAGGATCAACAACAACATCCTCAGGAAACCTCATCAACGCTTCCATCACATTCTCAACGACAATCGCATCCCTGTCGCCGAGTGCTTTTATCAGATGCTCTATCGCATTTTTGTCACCTATCTCGCCGAGAGCCCATGCAGCACCGCTGCGGACATTTCTCGCATCGTCATTCAGCAGTTTTATGAGATGATCAACTGCTCTCTCGTCCTTCAATTTTCCGAGAGCCTCCACAGCACACCACCTCACATATTCGTCCTCATCGTTCAACGCGGATATGAGAGCACGCAGCGACTTTCTTCCGATCTCAGCAAGCGCCCACGCAGCACTCCACTTCACCTCAGGATTCTTTTCGTTTCTCAACACATCTGAGAGGTGAGGAATCGCATCTTCAGCACCCATCCTGCCGAGAGCAAGTGCAGCAGCGCTCTTCACACGTGCTTTTTTGCTCTTCAGCGCGCTCAAAAGCGCATCCAGCGCACCAATCTTCGCAAGCGCATCAACCGCACTCTCACGCACACCGCGGTCCTCATCGTCCAACGCACGGACAAGCGCGGAGATGGCATCCGGAGACCCTATCTCACCGAGAGCCCATGCAGCCGCACGGCGGACATCCGCATCCTTATCATTCAGAAGAACCTCAGACAAATGCTGCACAGCTCTCTCATCCTTCAATTTTCCGAGAGCCTCAGCAGCTTCCTTTCGCAGTCTCCAGTCCTCATCAGACAGTGCAATGATGAAGGGGTTCACACCGTCACCACTCAATGCCTGCAGCTTCTTTTCATTCTCCTCCTCACGCCGCTTTTCCTCCGCAAGCTCAACAATATAACGAGCAAGCTCCTCAAACAGCTCAGATGGCTTCCTGTCTTTTTTTATGTATCTGTTCGCACCCTTGTTCAGCGCCTCCATCGCAACACGCTCCTCTCCCTTTCCCGTGAAAATTATGAAAGGCGTTTTTATTCCTCTTCTCCTGACCTCCTCAAGAAATTCAATCCCATCCATGCCGGGCATCATGTAATCCGATATTATCACATCATAATCCCCTTCTTCAAGCCTCTCCAGACCTTCTTCCGCGGATAATGCAGGTGTTATCTCTATGTTCCCATGACCCATCTTCCTCAAAAACATCTTCGTAATATCCAACGCACCAGCTTCATCCTCCACATGCAACACTTTTATCCTATCTCTCATGCCACTTCACCCTCGCCACATAAAACATCATCACATCCCCCCGTCCAGGAGAAATCATATACCTGTCATTCATGACTTTTCCTCTTTATGTGCCGAAAAATTGTGTTATTTTTGAAAAAATTTTATAGATTTGATAGATTTGATTCTTTTGAACATAAAAGAGAGAGAGCCGATATGACTTCAACCTCAATTTCTCCATCATCATCAACATATACCGCCCTCCTCGCACATTCTCTCACGCTCCTCATGTATCTCGTTCATCCTCTGCAGCACATCCCTCGCGAGGTCAAGCAGCTCCTCACTGCTAAGGTCACCCAGCTCCTCCATCATCCGACGAAGCATCATGTCCTCATCCTCATCCTCCATGCCAATGCCCTTCAAGTCGTATATCAGGTCATCCGCATCCTTTCTCTCTCCCTCCTCAGCGTCCTCACCTGCTGCCGTTTCTTCCTCGTCCTCCTCCTCAACATCCTCCTCAAATCCCTTCTGAAGCCACCATTCCTCAACACGCCTCATCTCATCTTCCGACGCACTGAAAGGGTCCTGATTTTCCATAAAATCACCTCCCTCTCACACTCATACTCACACTCATACTCACACTCACACACGCATGCTTTCTTTTTTGATCTCTCCTCTCTCCCTCCATCCTCCTCCATCCAGCCCTATGAACCGGTAAATGGAACAAAGAACACCGATGATACCATCGGCATTACATATATGATGAATGCGGAGAGCATGAAAAGGATGAAAGCGTAGAAACAAATCTTGTAATTACTGCCTCCAGCAGCATATTTTGATGCAAAAGCATTGGCCAGTGTGAGCACAAGAATGACGAAAATGACATATTTTGAGAAAAATTCTATGTCTGATGCGTTGCTTATGTTGAAAAATCCCAGGCCTCCCGTTGAAATATGTTCCATCCCTTTCCTTATGTCCTCACCATGCTCCTGATAGAGTCTGAGGAGTGCGCTGTTGAATGTGTAGAGCATCTCATATATGAACATTATGAGACCGCACATTGTCACGTGAAGCGGAATCACGAGATTCACAAATCCATTTGCCACAAGCTTCCTCTTCGCCCTCAGCAGCGACACGCCGAGCACCGAGTTTGAAACCACCTCCCCTATTTTCATGGGGTCTCCTCCGAGTTCTACCGCATCAAGAAAAACCCTTGTATATCTGTTGACAAGCTCTGATCCAGTTTCTCCTGCGAAATAATGCCAGCAGACACGCGGATTTATGCCATGTATGAGCCTTTTATAAAGTTTTCTCACGAATTTCTCAAGAGTTCCAACAGATTTCTTGTCAAGTCTGCTTATCGCAACAGCAAGTGTCGTGCCTGTTATTCCCGCTGCTGCCCCCAAACTCTTGAGAAAAGAGGATAAATCTCTGTCTCTCCTCTCTATGTTTCTTGCATCTATAATCGCTATTATGCCCATAGGCGCAAGCAGCAGAGATACAGCGAGAAAAGCCATCCACTCATCCATGCCAGCCATAAAAATTGCGAGGGGAACAACAAAAACAGCAGGCAGAAGGAATCTGCTGATGCCATGCAGTATATCCTGCTCCTTTGAGCGGACATCAAGGGAATGCACAGTCTTCTCATATGGTGAAACCCTGTATATGATGTAAACGCCGAGAAAACACACAAAACACAGCAGAACACCCGCAAGAAATCCCATAACACCGACATCTCCCATCCTGAAAAGCATGGAACTGATGAGAAATATCGCAATTACCATTGTCACAGACACGAGTAACGCTGTGTATCCGTCGGTCCATTTGCGCAATGTATCAACATCACTCAAATATTTGTTTGTGTATTTCTCAACGATCTGCTCAGCTTCTATGCGAAGAAACTTCTCCTCATCCTCACCGGTTGCGAGAGCATTTGACAGTCTTATGAGAAAATCCTTCAATTCAGGATGTTTCACATTTTCAGCAACTGTCTTGCAAGCATCTGCATAATCATATCCGTAATTTTCAGCGAGCAGACGCACCTTGTCAAGATATCTTGCAGTTATTCCGTCCTGCTGCGATGCAAGTTCTATGATCTTCGCACGGTCTATGTCTGATGTGGCGATTGAGGACATGTATGTGATTATGTTGAGCAGGTCAAGCATCATGGCCTGATCTTCCTTTATCCTCGCACCAAAATCAATGCGCTTTTTCCTGCTGAAAGAAACGCCTCCGCTTCTGCTTGGAAGCCTGAGACCGAGAAATTTGAACTCCATTCATATCACCCCCTCAGTCTCTATTCTCGCTATGATGCGGAAGAGCTCATAGAAATCTTCAACACCTGAATCATGCAGTTTCTTCAATATATTTGCCCTTTTCTCCAGTTCTTTATATATTTTCCTCTTCTTATTGGGAGGAATTCCTCTTTTTACCGCTATTTTCTCCTCCAGCATGTAAGAATTCATGTTTCCTGTGAATTCAAAAGAATCATTTTCTGGATTCCAGCGAAAAACCTCAATATACGAGAATGAATCAGATGGAGGATCATATCCAACTATCTCAGAAACACTCGTCACACGCCTCATGAGTTTTCCATCCTTACCTCGCACAGCGTTCTGGAGGATGACGAAGTTGAGGTTGTCAATGTATGTCTTGGGCACTCTTATCGGGTCGCCGGTGAGGCGCTGTATGAGCTTTTCTGTTGATGCCGCGTGGAATGTTGACATGACAGCATGACCTGTCTGCATTGCCTGAAACGCGATGTTCCCCTCAACCCCTCTTATCTCACCGACAACAATCAAATTCGGTCGCTGCCTCAACGCTGCTTTCAGAAGGTCAAACATCTCAACACTCGCAGCCTCACTTCCTTTTTTGCCTCCTGATGAGCGGGTCACTTCCCTGACCCAGTTCGGATGGGGCACCTGAAGCTCTGGCGTGTCCTCAATTGACACTATTTTTGCATTCGGTGGCACGAATGTAGTTATTGCATTCATCGTTGTCGTCTTTCCAGATGCTGTTTCACCCGCTATAAAGCAGTTCATGCCCTCACGAAGCGCTATCCAGAAATATGCAGCCATCAGATAATCAAATGTTCCGAATTCTATCAGCTGAAGCACGCTCAGAGGCTTCTTGCTGAACTTTCTTATCGTGAAATTTGAGCCTTTCTTTGATATGTCCTTTCCAAAAACAATATTTATGCGGGAACCATCTGGAAGAGTTGCATCAACTATCGGATTCCTGAAGGAGACAGGCTTTCCTATTTTTTCAGAAAGCTTCAATATAAAATCATCAAGATCCTCCTCACTCTCAAACTCTATGGGCGCTTTCAATGATTCAAATATCTTATGCTCTATAAATATGTTTCCCACACCTGAGCATGATATATCCTCTATGTAAGGATCCCTTATGAAAGGCTCCAAAATCCCCAATCCAACTTTATCACGCACCATGAGATATCTAATTGCACGCAGCTCAAACGAAGTTACGGGAATTTTATCACGATGTCCGTCAAGAGGAAGGTGTTCAAAGACCTTTTTCAACCTCTCATGCAGTGAGCCGTTGAAGAATGCGAGGTTCACAGCTCCTCTCCTGCTCCACACACTGTTGGCAACGGCAATTCCCCTGATGTTTGTGAAAAACGAGGAAATACCCTTCCTGCCATTTGTCTTTTTTCCGGCAGGAGAAACAACAACACATACTTCATCTATGCACTTTTCAAGAATTCTCCTCTGCTCATCAGGACTCTGAGGCTCCTCATATCTGTCAACAAGCCTCGCTATGCGCTTCTCAACCTCAGCAATCAGGTCGCTGAAATCAATGAAAAGATGGGGCTCTATCGGTATGTAATAGTTGCGCGCATCGTCTTTGTCGGGACATATGTGCACCGCTATCTCATCGCTCACAGGATAAATTATGTTTGGATATTTTATGCCCTTGAGCTTTCTTGAAAGTTCTCTGTAAAATTTAGGCGTTCCTATCCTGTCAAGAGGTATCATGTGCAGATATTGGAGCACATGTGTGCTCCTTTTCACAACTTCTTTACCTTCAGATGGCAACAAACGGTATAATCCACACTGCATCAGGTCACTATTGTCCTCAACACTTACATTTCTCACCTTAAAAGGCACAGATGTCCGCGGCATTTCAACCCACCTCCCTCCTCACCAAACACTCACCTCCTTTTCTTTATCATCCTACTCATCCTCATCCCGTTCATCCTCCCCATCCCACTCATCCTCCTCCGCATCCTCTCCTTCAACCGCTCGCCTCAACCATTGACTGTCATCCCTGTGTCAGCAGCGGCTGTCATTCAATATTCAGCTCCTCCTCATCTCTCATCACACAATCCCCCATTCTTTCCGGTGCGTCCATATCATCCTCCATGCTCCCGACTCCATCCATTTCCTCCTCCATCTCATCGTTCTCCTCCCACTCCCCATGATCAGCGCAATCACTTCCTCCATCATCAGCGCAATCACCATATCCCGCTGCTTCCTCACAACACGCATCATCTCCAAATTCATCCCAGCTTTCCGCATCATCATCCGTGTCGCCAATGTCGCCAAATATCTCCTCCATCATCCCGCCTCCATCATCCCACATCATCTCGCATCATCTCACATCATCTCACCCGCGCTCAGAAGGCTCAGGCCTTCGCTTTGGAAACAGGTATTATGCGAAGACCGAGAGACGGCTCAACCTCAAAAGCGACGATGTTTCCGGTTGTCTTCTGCGCACCTCTTATCTTCGCAACTTCCATAGTCCTCACGAGTCGCTCGCCAACTTCTTCCTTCCTCAGGCTCAGATGCGCATCGCATATTGAACGAACTCTCGTGAGCAGTTCCTCACTGAACGCATATGTGTGAACGGTAATCATTATTGTTCTGCCATCATCACACAGATTTTTGCATGAAGCGAAGAAATTCAGTATGTCATTCTCGCTCGCATTTGACACAAAAACAGTAAGTGAATCTATTATAATGACCTCAGCACTCTTTATCTTTATGTCAGCAACGATGTAATCAAGAAAAGGTATGTCGGCTGCCCACTCCAATCCCTCCACATGTATAGGATATATTCTCAGATTGCCCAATATGAAGTAATCCGTCACATCAAGTGAGAGGCTTGACATCTGCCTGAGGAAACTCTTTATGGTGTTTTCAGTCGTGTATAATGAAAACAAGAAGCCCTGCTGCAGCCCCCCCCACATCAACTGCTGCGTCAACACACTTTTTCCCGTGTCGTTGGCTCCTTCTATGAGAGTTAAAGAGCCTGTTGGAATGCCACCCCCCATACGCTTGTCTATCTCTGTGTTCCCCGATGAGATGATCTCCTTGCGATCATACGCAGAACTCAGCTTTATCTCTTCCTTATCCGCAAAATCTTCATCATCTGCCATCATAATCACCCCGGGTCACATCTACGCCACATCTACGCCACATCTACGCCACATCTCCGCACAGCACACATCATCCAACAGCATACTCCAAGCATTGCTTCACTCAATTATGTTGCACTTCTCTAAATCAATAAAAATCAATGAAGTAAATAGCCTCTTCCTTGCTATATTTTATTTGCAAATTTCCGAAAATTTTCCATCATAAAGCTAAAAATATTTGAAAGAAGAGATGCCGTTGGGTGTGACAACCTTTATCCAGCCACCAGTGCTCCTGTTTATATCCCGAACTTTCAGCAGGATTTCCATACACTCATCAGGATCAAAAATGCCAGGATTGACAGCATCGGGTGTTATGTTCAGACATGTCCATTCATCATATTGCAGCTCACTGATGCCACCGCTGTTGTAACGCAGTCGCTCCGTCAATTTCTCATCCGTCTCGTTTGCTGTGTAATGGATGAAAACATCCATATGTCTCAAATTGTGAATTTTTGTGCTACCTGTGTTATTCAACATCACACTGATGGTGTTGTTCGTCAAGATACTCACATTTGCAATTCTTACAGATGTCATTATCCGCTCAGAATTAAATTCACTCGCACGATCAAGCGCGCCTGAAAGAGAATCCATAGTGTATATAGCGCTCACTGCAACGAGATATGTTGCGACTGCGAGCAGAGAAACAAAAATAACAGCTGCAATTATAACCCCAAATCCCATTTCTCACACCTCTCTGCATGCGTTTTCGTTCATGAGCCCCCGTCATATAGCGTCATATAGAAAACACATCCTCGTCTGAAACTGCATTGCTCAGGACAATTTTCACATAATAATCTCCTGGGGAAGGTGTCTGATTTATCATGATTCTCAATGTCTCGCCGGCATCCCAATTTCCATCGCCGTTGTCGTTCTCAATTGTGCAGTTCCATGAGCCCGCGCTTGAGATATCTGCATCATATGGTATAAGCCTGAAACTGTCTGCGTTGCCGAACAGTATATCAGTATGTTTCAGGGATGAAATTGTAATTGTTGAAGAACCTGTGTTTTTCACCCACACATATATGAAAGAGGTGTCATTTGACTCCGCAATTATATCAATTGATGTCTCAATCCTATCACATAAGTTTTCGCTGCTGAGCACAAACGACGATACAGTGCGCGATACCGCAGGATAAACAACACTGACAACCATAGCAGTGCATACCACGCACGCAATCGTTATTATTGATGTTGATATTGCCGCTTCTCCCATCCAGCTCACCTCCATCGTTCCTTCCAATTGCAGCCAAAATATCAGAAAATGTCTTTAAGCAGTGTGAAGAGCTCCTGATGTCTTCCCGTGAGTATTCTGTCAAGATCATACATCGCCAATATACAAAATTTCGTTTCAACACGCCCCTTCTCATGCTGAACATCGGGAATATCTGCAATTTTGAGTATTATGCGCTTCTTTTCCTCGGAAAGATGTCCGCTCATCTCATATAAGTCCAGTATCTGCATCATTTTCTCACGCCCTATCATGTTGATCGTCCTGTCCGCCCACTGCATCAGATGGGACAGCGTGAGCATGTCCATTATCTCCTCTCCCCCGCTGCTCTTTTTGGCATGTAGCACATCACGCACATCGCGCACATCATGCCTCACACCGGTGATGTTATCCTGAGCCTCCTGAGCCTCCTGCGCCTCCCGCGCCTCTGCCCTGCCTGTCAGCGCATCAGCAGCATTTGCAGCGATGTCATCACGCATCTCATCAAAATTCCTCACCGATTCGGATGCGTAACTCTCAACATCTCCAGCAGAAGACCGCTCCGTCATGTCATCCACCATGTCATCCATCGCCATATCATCACCGATCGCCATATCATCACCTGCAGCTGATTTTGCAGCCTCTTTTAGCGGAGTCACGTTTTCAGTCATTATCTTCCCAACATCTTCCGATTCCTCAGCTGAAGTCGTCAATCGCTCTTTCAGCGCAGTTATCTCTTCCTCCAGATTTTTCAACCTGTTTCTCCAATCATTCTCAAACAAACTCTTCAACTGCTCAAATTCATCCTTCATACGCTCTATCTCCCCCAATTTCTCAGCAAATGCAGCACTTTCACCTGTTTCATTCTGTATTGCATTTATCATTTCTTTCAATTCGTCTATCTCACTCCTGATTTCATCAATTTTTCCGCTTCCAGCTGCATCATCGCTTCTGCCATGCACACCATGCTCCTTCAACTGCTCTATCTCTCTCTCCATCTGCTCCAGTTTTCCATTTTCAAGAAGCATCTCCTTCAACTGTTCAACTGTCTTCTCAAGATGTCTCAATCGCTCCTCGTCTATGCTCGTTCCACTGTCTCCACTGACAGCGCGCAGATGCTCAAGATTCGCAAAAGGATTTTCAAGCAGGTTCATTGATTCCCTCAGGTCAACAAGCACCTTTTTAACTTCTCCCTTCAATGTCTTTATTTCCTTCTCCAGTGAGTTTATTCGTTCTAATATCTCCATAGCTCCACCCTCCTCTCAAAAAAGGAGGAAAAAATGAGGAAACAACAATAAACACTGCCCGATTCGGGGATCAGAAGAGCGTTGTCACATTTGTGACGTGTGGTGGAACCATTCTTTTTATCGGTATGACTGCACCAACGGGCGGCTTCACTTCCACCGTGAACCACTCGTTTGGTCCCGGTTCTGTAGTGATATTGAATCCTGCTGAGGAATTGATAAATCTCCAGCCATCAGGAGTTCCCGCATATGGGTCATCAGTCGCTGATCCTCCGCTGAAATTCACATATATCTGGACCTTTTCATATGGCAGAATGACCGTGGAATTTTTGCTTTCTTCATTTATCCAGAGCAGTTTTCGCCATGAGAAACTCAACTGTGGCAGATAGTCATCATCATCTGCATAGGATATCACCGTTTTGTTCAGATCCATAGGTGTCGCACCGGCAGTGCACTGCAACACGAACGATATTGCGCTGATCGTTCTGTTACTGGGATTGTTCGCCAGAGAAGAATTGCCATATCCGACCACATAACCGACAAGCTCAACGGACTGAGAAGCCCTATCTACACCTGAGTGAATGACTTCCTTACTTTTTTCTGTTGTGAAGAAACCTGCATTAAGCACCACATACGAGAAGACGGCAGCGACAACAACGAAAGCAGTGAGAACTATCGCCGCTTCCAGACCGGTAAATCCCTTTCTTCTCCATCTGTCTCCTCCCATCTTCTTCATCACCTCCATCAAGATTTTCTTTGCGTGAATTTTAAAGAGTTGGCATGAATGCAAGTTTTTCCACTAATTTCCGAAGTATAAGTGCCAATTTTGGGAAAGAAATACTGCAAAACTTTAAATTTTCTTCATCATTGGGAAAAATATTTATAGAGGACATTGTCAAAAGGTATAAAGAATGGAAACACTGAAGAAGATATTCGGGAACACGACGCACCTGAAACTGCTGTTACTTTTCTACAACAACGACGGATATTTTGACAACATCACAGGTCTGACGAAGCAGCTCGGGAAGAGCCATGTTACCGTTCGTAAAGTGGTTTCCGATCTCGTCTCTGCAGGAATTCTGAAGGAATTGGATATAGGAAAATCAAGAGTTGTCATGATAAACACAGAAAATCCATGCACAAAAGCAGTTTTTCAATTCCTGAATGAGATAAAAAAGATAGAGGAGGAAAAGAGGAAGAGAGAATCGGCGAAGGAGCGTCTCTTCCAGATGTATTAACCACAACATCAACGGCATTAACCGCCACCGTCCGCTTCGCCAACCATGTCTATGCTTGCGGATTCAAGTTCATCCATGTAACAATCTTCGCATAGAATCCTCCCCTCAACCTCAATGTAATCCTTTACCTCCCGCTTGCATCTCATACATTTTACCATATGCCCTCACTATTACATCTGTGAAACATCAATAAATATTTGACGCAGGTCGGGGGACCCGGAATGCTTCGTGCGATTTCATGTTTTATCGCACTGTATATCGCACTGTAACCCCTCTCCCTCTATCCATATCTGCAGGCTTCCGGGATCGCTTTCCTTATTATGTTGCATGCAGCGTTTACATCCTTATCTCTTCCCGCCCATGAACAGCCCTCTTATCTTTCTCCCTATGTATTACTAAATTCACCTTTTGCTTCCATTCCCTGTTGTAATGTTGTAACCTACAAACCTTCTGATGTCGTGCTTCGCACACCTCCCCGCAAAAAACTTACTTTCTTTGTGAACTTTCAGCTTCCCTCTTCACTGATAATCTCTTCATCCTCTTGCTCGTCTTGCCCCCTCGTGCTCCGCAATCTCGCTTTTTCCCTGCTGAAAAACCTTCGCAACCCCTCCTTATGAGGTTGCGAACTCCTAAATTATCCTCGCTGCTCCTGTCCTTTTTCATCACATCCCCTTCCTTTTCATAATCTCAACAACATAACCAGTTGATCTCCCTCAACTCTGATCTGTTGATTCGTGAAAATTCATCGCATTGAAAAAAGATTTCCGGTTTCTATCTGCTATCATCAAAATCTGCTGAGCAGTCTGAGCTGGAAGATTTATTGTCTTGAGCAAAACTTTTTAAAAAAAGAAATTCAATCCATGAGGAGAAAGCGTTGAGAAACAGATTTTGTTGGAATTACACAACAGGTTACACATGGCTTAAATCATAGCTATGGGCTACGAAGGATTAATACCTCTGAGGAAGACCAGCAAAGCAAAAAGCAAAGAATCAGAAGGAAGGACACAGAGAGATGTTCAAGGAAAAAGAATGGACGACGAAGGAGGTTCGGGCATCGAGGAGTCTGGAGTCAGCTATTCTTCGTGGCGGGGAGAATTTTGAGATAAAGGATTACAGAAAACCCGATAAAAGATAAAACCGGGATCAGGCTGGGTTGGTGCGGATGAGATGACAGTTAAAGCAAATGCAAACACAGCAAGAGGAGCTTTACCTGTTGTATCTCCAAGCTATGCAGGGTTTTATTTTAGAAGTGTAGTGGATTTTGATAAAGCTGAAGACTTTACAGCGTTTCTGAGAAAGATAATGGAAGCAAATGAGAAGAGGATCGTGGTTGGACAATTTCAGGACGCATCATGCTAAGAAAAGAGAGGAGGCTGAGAAGCTGAATATTTCGCCGATTTATTTGCCTCCTTACTCCCCTGACTTGAATCCAATGTCTGGAAGTTAAAAGAGTTATTTCAAATCTCCGCTTAATACTGAAGAGCTGAAAGAGGCGGTTGCTAAATCCCTCAGAATCAATATCTTTTGCAAAAAGGAGGATTGATGATGGGTGATAAGTGTTTCTGGGAGATAGGTTTGAGATGCAGTCATATATAGATGCAGTCATATATCACTCATTGTATCATATCCACATCCAAAACACCTGCATGATGCCATAATCAGCTTCATTGTGTTCCTGCATTGGTTTTGAATGTTCTCATTTTATTACTTGATCATCTCTCATTCAACGACTACACCTCCAAAACAATCGCATGAACAGTGCTCCTCAATATAATCATCACTTCCCTATCTCATACAAATGATGTTATTGTTGAGCATTTATATAATTGAAAACGATGAAGGAACTGCAAGTCTGCCAAGAGTCCGATGTATTGATGATAATCTGGACTGAAGGATGTTTTTGAAGCAATTAGAGCACTGCTGGATGATGCCTGAAACTGCATCTGCGGCTGTCCATCGCTTCTTGTGTCGCGTTATGATTGTTGCGTTATGATTATGATTATGTGATTGAGATAACTGAATATAGAGCTGAGGGGCGGGGGACATGGCTCGCCGGCTGATGATACAGGGAACAGGCTCACATGTGGGGAAGAGCGTGATTGTAGCTGCGTTATGCCGCATATTTGCAAACGAAGGATATGAGGTGGCACCTTTCAAGTCGCAGAACATGTCTTTGAACTCATTTATCACTGCTGACGGTCATGAGATTGCCCGCTCTCAGGTATTTCAGGCGCTTGCCGCTCGTAAAGAGCCCGTTGTTGAGATGAATCCCATACTTTTGAAGCCCACGAGTGAGAAAGGCTCTCAGGTAATCCTGAAAGGAACGCCTGTGGGAAACATGACCACCCTCCAATACTATGCCTTCAAAGAAAGAGCAGTGGCTGCGATAAGGGAGTGCTTCGCGAAGCTTGATGCGGATAACGACATTGTTGTCATAGAGGGTGCCGGAAGTCCTGCTGAAATCAATCTGAGGTCAAATGATATCGTGAACATGTTCATCGCGAAGATTTTCAATGCGCCTGTCATCATTGTCGGGGATATTGAGAGAGGTGGAGTGTTTGCCTCCCTCATAGGAACGCTTGAACTGCTTCATGAAGATGAGAAGCGGCTCGTGAAGGGATTTATAATAAACAAATTCAGAGGCGACCTGAGTATTTTGCAGCCGGGATTGGATTTTCTTGAGGAAAGAACGAACAGGCATGTTATAGGGGTCATCCCCTATTTCAATCACATAAGAATTCAGGAGGAAGACTCTTTATCGGTTGAGAATGTGCGATGGGATGGGAGATGGGGAAACGTGCGGATTGCAGTGGTAAGGCTGCCGCACATATCAAATTTCACTGATTTTGATGCGTTGAGCGCCGAGCGTGATGTCTCCCTGATATACACGACGGATGCGGATGTGCTGAGATGTGCGGATGTCATCATACTGCCGGGCTCAAAGAACACGATTGCGGATTTGATGTGGCTTGAGGAAAGAGGAATAGCGCATGAAATAAAAAAAGCAGCGTTTTCGGGCAATGCCGTCGTGTTTGGGATATGCGGAGGATTTCAGATGATGACAGAGCGCATAATTGACGAAGGAGGCGTTGAATCCTCGGAATGCGAATATGAGGGTCTCGGATTGTTCAGAGCAGATACTGTTTTCCTCAGCGATAAAACAACTCATCAGGTGCTTGCACGCTCAAACCTGCCTTTCTTCAACGGATCTGTGATGGGATACGAGATACACATGGGTGTCACCCATCTCAAAGAGAGTGAGAAGCATGCGTTCACCATAATAAAGCGCTCAAATAAGGATGTGCGTGTGCGTGATGGCGCGGAGCGCGGAAATGTCATAGGCACATACATACACGGAATCTTTGATAACGACGATTTCAGAACTGCATTCATAGAATTCGCTGAGAATCGCATATCTGACATGAGGAGAAGACGAAAAAGTATCAGAAGAAAAAGCAGAAGAAAAAGACGGAGAAGTGTCGGGATAGACTGGGACAGGGAAATAGATAAGCTGGCGGAATTCGTGCGAAAGAATCTGAATATGGAAAAAATATACGAGATCATATCATGATTGAATGGGATTGAGCAGGGATGAGATAGGATTGGACAGGAATGAACGAGGTGCATCTTCTTCAGGTTCTGCGCGAGAATCCCTGTGCGAGGGAAGCGCTGTTTTGGGTGAGAACAGAGGATGACGCTGTGAGATGCAATTTATGTGAGAGAAGATGTGTGATTTCACCGGGAAATTACGGGTTCTGCAGGACGAGAGTGAATGTGGGAGGCAGGCTTTTCACGCTTGAATACGGAAATATATCATCAATAAGTGCGAATCCGATAGAAAAAAAGCCCCTTTTCCACTTTTATCCCGGGACAAAAGCGCTTACTATTGGGAGCTATTCGTGTAATTTCACATGTCCATGGTGTCAGAACTGGGAGATAAGCAAGACTGAGCCCTCGATGAGGGGCTGCAATTTCATGTCTGCGGAGAGCTTCGTGCGTAAAGCTGAGGTGCTCGGCTGCCGGGGCACTTCAATATCTTTCAACGAGCCGACGCTGATGCTTGAATATGCGCTTGATGTGTTCAGATATGCTCATGAGAGAGGACTATACAACACATTCGTGACCAACGGATACATGAGTGAGGAAGCGCTGAGAATGCTGATTGAAAATGGTTTGGATGCTGTGAATGTTGATATGAAGGGATGTGAGGACAGCGTCAGAGTATATTGCGGTGCGGATGTTGAGAAGATATGGAGGAATATAAGAATTGCACGCGATGTTCATGTTGAGGTGACAACTCTCCTCATACAGGGCGTGAATGACGATGAGAATTGCCTGCGTGATATAGCGAATCGCATAAAAAAGGAGGCGGGAGAGAACACTCCATGGCACATCACACGCTATTACCCGGCTTACAACGCGCTTGAATGCCTGAGCGCCGAAGCTGCAGGTCCCACGCCTGTTGAAATCATGGAGAAAGCATGGCGCATCGGAAAAGAAGCGGGATTGAACTATGTCTATCTCGGAAACATACCGGGTCACAGATATGAGAACACATACTGCCACGCTTGCGGCGAGATGCTGATACGAAGATATGTGTTTGATGTCATTCGCAATTACATAAAAGAGGGAAAATGTCCTAAATGCGGAGCTGAAATACCTGTTGTTGACAACATTATATAACTATCAATCATTTATCCTTCGTTCGTCCATCATTGAACATAATAAATAAATAAAAAAGAAAAAAAGAGTGCCTTTTCGTCAATTAACCGCTGGTGGTTTTAACCTTCAAAACACCGTGGGGGCAGAAGTCTGCGCAGTATCCGCAATGAATGCATATGAGCGGCTTGTTCACCTCCTCATTCCAGAACACGCATCCTATGATACATGCCCGCTTACAGTTTCCACAACCTATGCATTTGTTCAGGTTAAGGCGAACACCACCTCCCTCCCGCGGCGTAAGTGCATCTGTCGGGCACACATCCGCACATGGCGGTTCCTCACATGCCTTGCACACGATCACAACAAACCCTCGCTCCATGCCGCCTGCAGATCGCACGAATATGCGGGGCATCGCAAGCCCCACTTCCCCAAATGCCCTCGCACACGCGAACATGCAGCTCTGACAGCCCACACATCTCTCAGTGTCCACAATCAAACGCTTGACCATCGCACTTCTCCCTCCTCAGGCGCTCTCATCATCCATCAGCACCCCGCACGCGGAGATGCCAATGTCCGCTCACGACAGCAAAATCTGAGTGATTTTTTCCCTCTTCTGTGAAAAAGCCTTGCCGTGAGAAAAGCAGATTAAAACTGAGTTTTATAGCCTCCATGCACCGCGCTGTCGGACTGCCTCGCCTCGTGCCCATGTGACGAAATATTTATATAGAAGGGGAGATCTACAAGAGGAAGAGGTGAGGAAGCGATGGCGCAGTTAGGAGGAGTTCCTGTACTGTTGTTGAAGGAAGGGACGGAGCGGACGACAGGAAGAGATGCGCAGACGAGGAACATTCTCGCGGCGAAGGGGATTGCTGAGGCTGTCCGCACGACGCTTGGACCGAAGGGGATGGACAAAATGCTTGTTGATTCGATGGGGGATGTTGTCATAACGAACGATGGTGCAACAATTCTGAAGGAGATGGACATAGAGCATCCCGCCGCCAAGATGATGGTTGAGGTTGCGAAGACAATTGATGAGGAGGTGGGTGACGGAACCACAACCGCAGTTGTGCTCGCCGGCGAACTTCTGAAAAAGGCGCAGGAGCTTCTTGAGCAGGATGTGCACCCGACTGTCGTGGCGGCTGGATTCAGGATGGCTGCTGAGAAGGCACATGAGATCATTGAGAACATCGCCTATGATGTCTCACCGGATGACACTGAGACCCTGAAGAAGATTGCGATGACTGCGATGACCGGAAAAGGTGCGGAGATTGCGAAGGATCACCTCTCCGAGATCGCTGTTGAGGCCGTGAAGATAATTGCCCGTGACCGCAAGGAGGGCGAGAGAATAGACACAGACATGATAAAACTTGAGAAGAAGATAGGAGGAAGCACACTTGACACACAGCTCATACGCGGAATGGTCGTGGACAAGGAGAGAGTGCACCCGGGAATGCCGAAGCGTGTTGAGAATGCAAAGATTGCGCTGATAAACGCACCGCTTGAGATTGAGAAAACTGAGATAGATGCGAAGATTGAAATCACTTCGCCAGAGCAGATGAAGGCTTTCCTTGATGAGGAAGAGCGCATGCTTCGTGAGATGGTTGAGAAGATAAAGGAGAGCGGTGCGAATGTTGTCTTCTGTCAGAAGGGAATTGACGATCTCGCTCAGTATTATCTTGCGAAGGAGAACATCATGGCTGTCCGCAGGGTGAAGGAGAGTGACATGAAGAAGCTTGCGCAGGCGACAGGCGGAAAAATACTCACGAGCTTGGAGGAGATTCGGGAGGAGGATCTCGGCAGAGCGGGACTCGTTGAGGAGAGGAAGGTTGCGAACGAGGAGATGATATTCGTTGAGGACTGCCCGAACCCCAGGGCTGTGACAGTTCTGATAAGAGGGGGCACTGAGCATGTTGTTGATGAGGCTGAGAGGGCGCTGAATGATGCCATTCGTGTGGTCGCGTGCACGATTGAGGACGGAAAATATGTGCCTGGCGGCGGCGCACCTGAGATAGAGATCGCGCTCAATCTGCGTGACTATGCCTCAAAGGTGGGAGGAAGAGAGCAGCTCGCAATTCAGGCGTTTGCAGATGCGATTGAGGTGATACCGCGCTCACTCGCTGAGAACGCAGGGCTTGACCCGATTGACATGCTCGTCTCCTTGCGGGCTGCTCATGAGGCAGGCGACAAGAACGCAGGGCTTGATGTGTTCAACGGAGAAGCGGTGAACATGCTTGATGCGAATGTGATGGAGCCTCTCCGTGTGAAGAAGCAGGCAATATCATCCGCTGTTGAAGCGGCAACGATGATACTGCGCATAGATGATGTCATCGCAGCATCAAAGGAGAAAGAGGAGAAGGAGAGGAAACCGCCAACCCCTGAAGAGGAGGGCATGGGTGAGGAGTTCTGAGATTTTTTCCACCTCCTCCATTTCTTCCAACTCTTCCAACTTCCCATTATTTTTTGCACTGATCAATTTTTGAGTTTGAAGAGCGTGTGAGTTACAGGAAAAATAAATGTATGATTGGAGGGGATAATGATGATAATAGGTATAGATCTCGGAACAACAAACTCAGAAGCGGCGTATGTTGATGAGAGTGGCACTCCCAAGATCATACCGAGTGCTGAGGGCAATCCATATGGAGGCAAGAATTTTCCCTCCGTCGTGGCGTTCACGAAGGACGGTCAGCGTCTTGTGGGTATTGCCGCCAAGAGGCAGGCTGTTTTGAACCCTGAAGGCACTGTGATGGAAGTGAAGAGGCTCATGGGCACATCTCAAAAAGTGTATGTGAAGACGATAAACAAGGAATTCACACCTCAGGAGATCTCAGCAATGATCCTTCAGAAGATAAAACAGGATGCTGAAGCATATTTAGGCGAAAAAGTGGAAGGTGCTGTTATAACAGTTCCTGCTTATTTCAATGATAATCAGCGATATGCGACGAAAGAAGCTGCGAAAATTGCTGGACTGGAGGTGAAGCGCATAATAAACGAGCCCACTGCTGCCGCAATGGCTTACGGTCTTGACAAGGAGTTTGAAGGGACTATTGCAGTGCTTGACTTTGGAGGAGGCACTTTTGATGTCACAATAATGGACATCGGTGAAGGGGTGTTTGAGGTTCTCGCGACATCGGGAGACTCTCATCTCGGAGGCAAGGACATTGACGAGGTCATCATAAACTATCTTGTTGACATCTTCAAGGAGCGTGAAGGGGTTGATCTCCGGAATGATGCGTCTGCAATGCAGCGGCTTAAGGATGAAGCGGAGAGGGCGAAGATCATACTGTCAAGCACGAATTCCACGACGATATCTCTGCCGTTCATCACTGTTGTGAACGGTGAGCCAAAGCATCTTGAGGTTGAGCTCACAAGGGCCAAGCTTGAGGAGTTGGCGGAGCCCGTCCTCAAGCGTCTTGAGCCTCCCATATGGCAGGCGCTCAAGGATTCCAAGAAAGAGCCTGATGACATAGAAAAAATCATACTCGTCGGAGGCTCCACAAGAATGCCGGCAGTGCGACGCAGATTTGAGGAGATACTCGGTAAAAAGGTTGAGGGAGGTGTTGATCCTCTTCAGAGCGTTGCGATAGGAGCTGCAATTCAGGCTGCAATACTCAGCGGGAGGATAAAGCGTGATATCGTGCTTCTTGATGTGACTCCTCTCACACTTTCAGTTGAGACGCTCGGTGGCATCGCAACTCCCATTGTCGAGCGAAACACAACAATACCCGTGAAACGCTCAAAGATATTCACGACAGCAGAGGACAACCAGACAAGCGTTGAGATCCATATCGTGCAGGGTGAGAGGAAGATGGCTGCCGATAACATATCGCTCGGCAGGTTCATTCTTGACGGCATTCCACCGGCTCCTCGTGGCGTCCCTCAGATAGAGGTCACATTTGACATAGACGCAGACGGCATACTGAATGTGAGCGCAAAAGACCTCGGCACCGGAAAGGAAACTTCAATAAAAATAACGGGATCAACAAAACTCTCAAAAGAGGAAATTGAGCGAATGATAAAAGACGCTGAAAAATATGCAGAAGAGGACAAAAAAAGATTGGAGGAGGCTGAACTTCGGAACAGGGCGGATGCTCTCATATACAGCTCTGAAAAGACATTGAGGGAATTCGGTGAAAAATTGAGCGAAGAAAAGCGATCAAAAGCGAGATCACAGATAGACAGACTCAAAGACGCGCTGAAGGAGAAGGACATCGCAAAAATAAAAACAGAAATGGATGAGCTCACAAAAGTCATGCATGAGATATCAACTGTGGTTTATCAGGAAGCTGCGAGAAAGGCTGCTGAAGAACAAAAAACTTCTGAGGAGGGTAAGGAGGAGAAGAAGGAGTAGCCTCTCTGCACAATGCATAAAAAATGTATAAAAATCGCATGAAGGAACAGACATGATAAGGCTGCCTTACGGGTCAAACACGGTGGATTTCAGTGTTGAAGATGTCGATGTGACTGGTGAGGCGACTGTGGAGATTCTGGATCTGGACGATGAAACAGCAGCGCCTGCGGATGCGAGTGAGATTCTCAGATATGCGCTTGAGCATCCTTTGAAGACGAAGAGGCTTCGTGAGATTGTCGCCTGTGCATTTGAATTTGAGACACCCGAGAGCGATGAAGCAGGAGCACAGGCAAAAAAGAAGGATATAGTTATTGTCGTGGATGACCACACGAGGAACACGCCGACTGAGGAAATGATTGATGCGCTTGTTGAGGAAATTGAAATAGATACGGAGCGTGTGATTGTGCTTGTCGCATGCGGAACACATGCGGCGCCCGGTGAACATGAGTTGAAAAGGATACTCGGAAAACATTATGGAAGATTTCGTGTGTGCATTCACGACTGTGATGATGAGAGATCGCTCGTTTATCTTGGGGAGACAAGCAGAGGAACGCCCGTATTTGTCAACAGCACATATATGAACGCCGCTGTTCGTGTGCTCACAGGAGACATCACACTTCATTATTATGCGGGATTCGGAGGCGGAAGGAAGAGCATTCTCCCCGGAATCTCAGGTCGTGAGACGATAAAGAGGAATCACGCACTGCTCACCGATGAAAACGCAAGGACGGGCATCATAAAGGGAAATCCTGTTCACGAGGACATGTGTGAAGTCGCTGCAATGGCGCCTCCTGATTTCGTGCTCAATATCGTATCTGATTCCGCCGGAAGAATCGTTGCTGCGTTCGCAGGTGACATGGATGAGGTCTTCAGACGAGGAGTTTCTGTGGCCTCTGAAATCTTCATAAGACGCGTTCCACAATATGACATGCTTATCGTGAGTGCAGGTGGCTTCCCAAAGGACAGAAATCTCTATCAGGCATCAAAGGCCATAGAGCACTGCCAGAGCGCTGTCGTATCTGGTGGCACGCTGATCCTCGTCGCCGAATGTCGGGACGGCATAGGAGATGCGATTTTTGAGGAATGGATGAACTCATATGATTATGAGGATGCTGAGAAGGCTGTCAAGACGAATTTCGTGCTCGGCGGACACAAGGCATATTATCTGCGGAAGACAATGCGCAGAATACGCATCTGCATCGTTTCCTCATTGAACAGTGAAACACTCCACAAATGGGGAATTCAATCATACGATAACATAAACGACGCGATAAAGGAGGAAATCTCCATGATTCAAAAAAAGGTTCAAAAAAGGGTTCAAAAAAAGGAGAAAGATGGAGTAAAAATCGGTGTTGTCAGGAACGGGATGGACTCACTTCTTGTCGTGTGATGTCATGTGATTATCAGGTGGCTGACATCTCCTCAATATCTTTCAAAAATTTCTGCAATTCCTCATCAAACCTCCCTATATATTTTGGAGATGTGAAGCATATGCGCACTCTTTTTTCAAGGTTTAGCTGGGACAGTGTCTCATTGAGGCGTTCCATTGTGAAATAGAGTGCTGTCTTGCTGCCCTCATCAAGTTTGCATTCTTCTTCGGGACATGCAATTATCATGACTCCTTTTATGCCTTCATAAAGTGCCTGAATGACATGAAGAGGGTCAACACGGCCTGAGCACGGCATCGGGATTATCTCTATACCTTCTTCTCTTCGCTCAGCAATTCTATCAAGAGCGCCGAACTCGCACCACTGACAGCAGAAAACGAGCAGTTTCACTTTCTTCTCAGAGATCTCGTGAATTTTCGCTGAGATCTTATCAAATTCCCATCCTTTCAGGTCAACAGCATGCGCGGGACATACAGCTGCGCATATACCGCATCCCTTGCAGATATCCATGTCAAAGTCTGCGACAGGCCCCGGGTGAATCACGCGTGCAGCGCCTGTCGGGCAGAAAGCCTGACATTCCGCACATCCCAGGCAGCGGTATGGCTTGAACTCAACCTTCAGAACTCCACGACGCACCTCAATCTCGGGAGATATGCCAAGCTCACTGAAAATTCGCCTGAGCATCTGCACTTTCTTCATGAGTGCCTCGCTTCCTCGCACGAACCGGCAGAAATCCTCCTCACACGGCATGAGCACGACCTTCCTGCCTCTTGAAACAACCGCATCAATGATGAACTCGGCACGGAGACGCCCGACGCATGGAAGGAGCATTGTGAAATAATTGCTGTGGAGCTCTTCCTCGCTTCTCACGCCCAGACGGCGCATGAGATTCTCTTCAGAAGGCACATTTCCCCTGCATGCCACGACGATCATGGGCGCACTGCTTAATTCAATGCTGTTCTCAATTGATGCGAGATCATAATACAAATACTGGATGGCGCTTGCAGGACATGTGGAGTAGCAAACCGCACACATCTGACAGCGCTCTATGTCAACTTCCATTCTCTCTGTTTTCTCATTGTAACTTATTGCGTTGAAAGGACACGCCTTCTCACACATACGGCATGTCGCACAGATGTCAGAGTTCACTTCTATGCCATACTCATATCCCCATAACGATGCAACCGCATCCATTTCCTCTCCAATTGCACGGATCCCAATAAAAAAAAGCACGGTTCTCTCCTCCCATTTCGTGGGAGGACATCGCGCATCTCAGCGCTTGCAGGCTTGCAGGCTTGCAGGCTTGCAGGCGCAGCGAAAGCGAAAGCGAAAGCGACGGGAAGAGCTCCAGCAAAAGTATAAAAAAGGCGTGATGAAGAAAAGAGATGAAGAAAAGAAGTAGAGATGCTGCACCGACGATGATGAAGATATGAAGTATATAGTGGTCACGGGTGGTGTGATAAGCGGATTGGGCAAGGGAATAACAACAGCATCCATCGGAAGGATATTGAAGGACAGAGGATACAATGTCGTCCCCATGAAAATAGATCCATATATAAACATAGATGCGGGCACGATGAATCCTTTTCAGCATGGTGAGGTATATGTTCTTGCTGATGGGACTGAAGTTGACCTTGATTTCGGGCATTATGAGAGATTTATGGACATAGAGCTCGGCGGGGAGCACAACATCACGACTGGCGTCATATTTTTATCTGTTATAAACCGTGAGAGGAATGGCGAATATCTCGGTCAGACTGTTCAGATAATACCTCATGTGACCAACGAGATAAAATTACGCATAAGGGAGGTGGCTGCGAGGAGCAATGCGGACATATGCATCGTTGAGATAGGTGGGACGGTTGGAGACATAGAGAGCATGCCATTCCTTGAGGCTGTGAGGCAGATGAGACGTGAAGAGCCGAGAGAGAACTTCCTGCTCATTCATGTGACGCTCGTCCCTCTTACAAAACTGGGAGAACAGAAAACGAAGCCCACTCAACACTCCGTGAAGGCGCTGAGAGAGCTCGGTCTGCAGCCGGATATAATCGTGTGCAGGTGTGAAAGAGCACTCGCAGAGGATGTCAAGGAGAAGATCGCAATGTTCTGCGATGTTGATAAACGGGATGTGATAAGCGCACCTGACACCGACGAAATATATGAAGTGCCTGTTTTGCTTGAGAATGAAGGCATATTTGAGAGCATTCGTGATAAAATGCTGCTCAATAAATCAGAAAAGAGGTTTTATTGGGAGAACATCGTTGAGAAATGCAGGAATTTGAGCGGTGAAACTGAAGTGGCTATCGTCGGCAAATATGCGGGGCTTGAGGATTCTTATCTGAGCATAAAGGAGGCGATAAAGCATGCTATGATGGATCTGCGCTGCAATGTTGACATAATGTGGATTGAGGCTGAGGACCTTGAAACGGATGAAGGGGCTATGCGGAAGCTTGAGCGTGCTGACGGCGTCCTCGTGCCGGGAGGATTCGGCACAAGGGGGACGGAGGGCAAAATAAGAGCTATAGAGTTTGCGAGGGTGCATGGAAAGCCATTTCTCGGCATCTGTCTCGGATTTCAGCTCGCAGTCGTTGAGGTTGCAAGGAATCTCGCCGGATTAAAAAACGCGAACAGCACAGAGTTCTGCGATGACACACCTCATCCAGTGGTTGATCTGCTTGATGAGCAGCGCGGCATCATGAAAAAAGGAGGGACAATGCGGCTCGGCAATGGTGTCGTCATAATAAAGGAGAACACTCTCGCACATCGCATCTACGGAAAAACAGAAATCGTTGAGAGGCACAGACACAGATATGAGGTCAATCCCTCATATCTGGATATGCTCTCGGATGCTGGAATCCTGTTCTCAGGCACAGACAGCGACGGAAACAAAATGGAAATCCTTGAGCTTCCAAATCATCCGTTCTTCTTCGCAACTCAGTTCCATCCCGAGTTCAGATCGAGACCGGATAGACCTTCCCCTCCCTTCAGAGCATTCATTTCGGCTTGCATGCGACATGCGACGCAACACAACGCAGAGGAGGTGTGAATGATGAGCGGAATTGTTTTAAGAGCTCCGAGTGAGGAGAGATTGGAGCGCGGGATCACTGTGGAATCCGCTATCATGAGGCGAAAATCAAGACGTCGTTTCACCGCGAGAGCGCTTACTTTTGAGATGCTCTCTCATGTTCTCTGGGCGGCTTCTCGCATACCATCGGCAGGCGCGCTGTATCCGCTTGAGTTTTACGCTGTAATCGGCGACAATGCTGTTGAAGGTGTTGATGCCGCAGTTTATCACATGCGCGGCGAAAGATTGGAGGTGCACAAACGGGGTGACTTCAGAGAGGCACTTGCAGTTGCATCGCTCCATCAGATGTTCATCGCAGACGCACCGCTGACAGTCGTTATCGCAGCGGAATACGAGAGGACAACACGCAGATATGGAGACCGCGGGGTCAGATATGTTCATATGGAAGCAGGACACGCCGCTCAGAACATATATCTGGAGTGCGAGTCGCTCGGCCTTGCGACTGTTGCAATCGGCGCTTTCCACGATGATGAGGTTGCGAGCGTCCTTTCGCTTCCTGAGAGACATCGTCCCCTATACATTTTTCCGATAGGCTTCTTCAGTGAGAGATAGTGAGCGATCATGAGAGATAATGAGAGATAATGTGCGATATGAGAGATATGAGCAATATGAGCGATGAGCGATGAGCGATAAAAGAGAATGAGGTTGAGGCGAAATGGCATCTCTCCTCCGCGATGTGCGTGTTGTGATATTTGTCTCGCTTCTTGCCGCGGCACTTGTCGTGATATACATGCCCTCACCGCTCGGTCCGGGCATACTCGGCGGTCCGAGCGGAAACCTGAAATTCGGGCTTGACCTCGTAGGCGGCTCAAGGCTGCAGGTGGAGCTCAAAGGCGTGATTGTGAAGGTTGATGCACCGGGGATGAATGAAAGCCAGATACGCAATTTCCTGCAAAACAGAACAGGTGCCGAAGTCATTCCGGTCAGATATAAAGGCGAAATAATGTATGAGATACGAAAAGATATAACAAAGGAGCAGTTAGAGGAAATTTTGAAGGAGAAAAACGCGAGTATTGGTCTGGATAGACAGGGAAAACCTCTCTTCTTTAAAGGTTTGACGCGGGAGACAGTTGAAGAAACACGCAAAATAATGGAAACAAAGCTCAATATGCTCGGATTGAAGAGCGTTGTAACGCGAACTGTCGCTGACAACATAATCATGATAGACCTCGCAGGTGTTCCGATTGATGAGGCTCGCAGAATTATAGGGACGCCGGGGAAGTTTGAGATAAGAATGCAGACAGTAGGCGATAAGGGTGATATCTCCGAGGGGCAGATGCTGAGCGAGATAAAAAACATGACGGTGCACGTGCTGTACGGGGAGGACATCGTATATGTTGATCCAATGCCTCATAGGGGAGAGAATGGCAAATGGGGAGCTTCATTCAAGCTGAGCGATGATGGTGCAGATAAACTGCGGAACGCCGCAATAAAATACGGAGCTGTGGAAAACCCCGATAATCACGAGCTTGTGATGCTTCTTGATGATATCGTCATTTACAGTGCTCCTCTTAAACCGACAGCTGCGAGCAGCTTGAGTTCCAAGCCCTTAAAAGAATGGATAGCCGAAACAGGATTTGGAGAAGAGGGCAAAAAGAAAGCTGAGGAGCTCATCATACACCTTCGTGCTGGTGTTCTTCCCGTTCCTGTCGAAATACTCGCATCCGGAGAGGTCACACCTCCCCTCGGTGAAAAATTCAGAGAGGGCTCTGTAATCGCGCTCATACTGGCATTGATTGTTGTCGGCGTGATGATCATGATCAGATATAAGGATGTGAGGGTTGTGATGCCTCTTGTCCTCACACTTCTCTCCGAGGTCATCATGATGCTTGGATTCGCAGCAGCCATAGGATGGCAGCTTGACCTTCCGAGCATCGCAGGAATAATCACAGTCATAGGAACTGGCGTTGATCAGCTCGTTATGATAACTGATGAAGCGATGGCGGGTGGAAAAACATCAGGAAGAGTCTATTACAGGCGCGTCTCATTCGCATACAGCATCATATTCGCATCAGTCGTGACGACAATTGTGGCAATGCTCACTCTCGCATCAATGGCTCTCGGAGTGCTGCGCGGATTCGCAATAGTGACAATTGTGGGTCTCCTCATCGGAATACTCGTGACAAGACCTGCATATGCAAAAACGCTTGAATATCTGTTGTGATCCAACACCTTCACCGACACGTCAGCGCCTTCGTTTGATACTGAAGCATCTTAGTTATTTTTGCCGAGCTGAGAGCGTGTGCATGCGCATCCATTTTCTCTCTCTCATTCTCAATGTCAATGGCATATGCGCTCATGCCTCTCTCTATCTCTTATTTTTCCTGCACAGCCTGCACAGCGTCATCTCCCTTTCAATATTGCTGTCATAATCATATTCTATTTATCCACCAATTCCGCTTTTTTCACGACAAATCTTGCTGTATTTGCATCTATTTCATCAATTTCACCTTTTACAGATACTCTTTTTCTGAAGAGAGGTGCGTCAAGCACGAGCGTCTCAAATTCACCGCCTTCTCCCGTGATGTTTATCCCGTATTTTTTATGGATTTCAAAGAGACGATTGACATCATTGTCGCATATTTTCCTTCCGAGCCATGATCTGTCAAGACCGAGCGCTGCTATACCTGTGAATATCATATCAAATGCGCGCACGCATATGCGCATCTCAGTCTCCTGATCAATATGCCACAGGGGGAAAAAGCATTTCAATCCCATCTCCTCACATATGCGAACAATTCTGCTGCGCTGATATTCGCTCCAAAGCGCTCCTGCGACAACACCTTCTATCCCGAACTGCGAAATTGCATCGCTCAGCGCCTCTCTCAGAGCGGAGATCTCCTCCTCCTCGCTTTCACATGTGCTCCTGCGCGTGATGAGCGGAATCTCCATGGCATCTGCGAGCAGTTCGGTAAGCTCAATCGCGGCTGTGTGAAAAATCATGGCGGAGGGATTTATGCATCTCACTGTGATCAGACAGTCCACGATGTATCCTGACTCAACCATAGCGTGAAGTGCGAGAGTGCTGTCCTTTCCACCGCTGAAAAGGCAGCCGAGTTTCATCTTCGCATGAGGATGAAAGCTCCTTAAATATTCCCGTATCCTCATATTATTCTTTTTAGAAAGTTTTTTCAGCGCTTTATGGAAGTTTGAGCCATATTGAGCTGCACGTTTCTTCCTTGAAGCTGCTCTTTTCAATCCCAAATGCCATGCAACATCTCTCAAAATTGCTTTATCAAGATTTTTCCTTATTTTCATCTCGTCCGGGAGGTTTAGCGCAAAATATGCGATTTTCTTCGTCATGAAAGGAGCTCGCAGTGATATGCAGAGATTTCGTGAGATGGCTGCATCCCTGAGCAAGTCGCGCCTGAACATTTTCTCAACGCCCGAGATGCATTCATCCCTCAGTCTGCCTCTTTCAGCAGCTCTCCTGTGCCGCTCGTATCCTCCAAACAGCTCTTCAGCGCCAATTCCGTAAAAAAGTGTGCTTATGCCCTCTGAGCGCGCACTCTCGCAGGCGATGAAAAGAGGCAGCGCAACACCAACATTCACAACATCAGCACCCACCACAGGCACAATTTCCCTCAGATATCTCTCAACTTCCTCTGTGCCGATCTCAGTGACAACGTGCCTTATGCCAATCTCATTCGCGATCTCACGCGAGTATATGAGGTCATATGCTTCCTTTGCTCCTGAGAACACCGCTGTGTAGCATGTGACTGCAGCCGCATCTCCATGGCGATGACTCCACATCTGCCTGCACAAAAACGCGATGAGAGAGGAATCAAGACCTCCTGAAAACAAAATGCCAAAGCGTTCATCAGGAATTCTGAGTGATATGCTCTCGCACAGAAGACTGAGAAGTTCTGATCTCAGTTCCTCACAGTCCGCTGATCGCTGGCTGTGACGAATCCTGCTGTGATTTTCTGACTCTTTCCCTCTCCTCTCCTGAATCACCTCCTGCCATTTCATCGCCTCTGACAGCGAATCCATAAGCGACTGTGATTCAAATCTCAAGCGACCTCCGCTGAATATAAGGCGAGTTCTCGGCTCAACTTCAAATGCATGCGGAAAATTCATTTCTATTATTTCTCTACAGGAAGAGAATGCGAAACATCCATTGAAATGCGCAAAATACAGGGGTTTTAGACCGAAAACATCCCTTAACACGCACACTTCCCCATCATCTTTCCAAAATGCAATCGCATAAGCACCGTCAAGCACATTTATCAACGCTGTCAGCTCATAACTGTTTGCCTTCAGCACGTTTTCCAGATTTTCAGTGTTGAATATCTCAGCATCTGCCACGACCCTGTTGACGCCGCACATCTCAAATAACCTCCTCAATCGCTCGAAATCTCCGCACATGCAACACGCCATTATGTTCTCGCATTCCTCAATCTCGCAACTATCCAGATCGGAGAATGTCGCATCACTGTCATCGCTGATAATGAGGAACATCGCATTCTCGGTGCTCATGCGGCGCAATGCGTCAAGTGCAATTTCCTTCGCATTTTTTTTCCCGAAAATGCCGATTATGCCGCCGCACCTCCCGCATCTCATGGCATTCATCATTCATAATTCATCATATTACACCATCCATGCAGCAGTACACAATCCATGCAGCAGTATGCAGCAGGAGAGATGAGAGAGCCGTGTATGCTTTTCTTTTCTTCTTTTTTCATCTGAAGCACAGGCATTCATTGCGGCTGCCGTGCTTTTTTGAAAACGAGTGTTCGGTATGGGAATGGTATTTCAATGCCGGCTGCATCAAACCTCTTTTTCACAGCTTCCCTTATCTCAGCGCCTGCCACCCATGCTGACGGACGGTCTTGCACCCAGAAAAGCGCACGCAGGTTTACTGCGAAATCGCCGAGCTCTGTGACAAATACTTTGACATCTTTCTCCTTCATAACACTCGGATGCTTCATGATCTCCTCAAGGATTATATTTCTTGCGGATTCAATATCCGAGTCATAGCTTATGCCGAAATCCACAAACCACAGAACGGAGGGGTCAGAAATTGACCAGTTCACGACGGTCGCCTCTCCTATTTTGGTGTTGGGAATGATAAGCCGCTTGTTCTGCCATGTTCTGACGACTGTGTGTCTGAGAGTGATGTCCTCTATGGTGCCGTATTCACCCTCCACCTCAACGATGTCGCCGACCCGGAAAGGTCTGAATATCGCGATGAAAACACCGTGCAGTATGTTTGAAAGTGCGCTCTGTGCAGCCAGACCGATTATTATCGCCACCAGTCCAGCGCTCATAGCCAGCCCAACAACAACATCTCCGAATCCCGGTATTGAAAATGCAGCAATTGTAATGCCCGCAACATATATGAGAGCGACAATAAGCCTCCTTATGACTGTGTAAGTTGTTTCATCAACTCTCAAATGCTCGCTCAATATCCTGAATTGCTCTCTCAATGCCCTGTTCACGATTGTCGCTATCAGAACTGTTGCTGCAATCACAATCAAAATCCTGAGTGCATCGTGGAAATAGGAGGATGACAGAATGTCAAACTCAAGAAATTTACTCGCCGCTGTTTGTTGCAGCATAACCACCGCAAGTCCGCATATCATTATCATTTTTCACACCTCCTCGCACCTTTATAATCACAAAGTGCTGATTTCATGCTTGACAATATATGAGATATGAGATTCGCGGGCTCACTTTCGGATAAGGAGAGAGAGAAGGCGTTGTTTGAGGTTGTGGGCGTTCCTTTTGATGGTAATGCTGTGAAGAAAGGTGCTGCAAAGGCTCCGGGGGCAGTGAGAAAGGCATCACACTCGCTTGAAACATTCCTGTGGCACAGAAAGATGGAAATCTCCGACATGCGGTTTTACGATGCTGGCGATATTTCATTAAAGCGGACGGGAATTATGGCACTTAAAGAGAGCGTGAACAGAAACGGAAAGAGCGATGCGGGCAAGCATGCCGAAAGCGGCGAGCTCTTTCGTGTGTGTGGGGGAACAGACAGGAGAACAGTATTCATAGGCGGCGATCATTCTGTGTCTGTTGCGCTGGTGAGAGCACTCTGTGAGAGATATCATCTGAAAGTTTTCATTATGGATGCTCATGCGGATCTCAGAGATAAATATAGGGGAAACGTTTATTCAAACGCCTGTGCAGCTCGCAGGATTGCTGAGATTGTGGGCATTGAAAATGTGGTTTTGATTGGTGTGCGCTCTGCATCAGCGGATGAATATGATTTCATACGTGAGAATGGCGTGCGCGTGTATGATGCGGAGGAAATTACAACCGATTTGAAAGGCGTGCTCTCTGACATAAATGAAATGGGCGAAGATGAATGCGTGCACTGCGGCAACACCGCATCGTATATCTCAGTTGACATAGATGTGCTTGATCCAAGCATAGCGCCTGGTGTGGAATATCCGGAGCCATGTGGATTGAGCATGCAGCATGTCATCTCAATTCTCGGCGATATAATCAGGAAAAAAAATGTTGTCGCTGCGGATGTTGTTGAGGTGAATCCCCGCAAAGACACGACGGGAACGACGAGCATATGTGCAGCGAGGATAGTGATGGAGATACTCGCCGGGCTTCATGATGCGTGCCATGATGCATGCGAGAAAGATGCATGTGTGAGGGATGCATGTGTGAGGGATGCATGCGTGAGGCATCAGGAGGTGCACGGGAGATGAGTGCCGATGATGAAGATCTGAGGAAGCGCATTTCTCACATAAACGAGCGGATAAAGCGGGGAGATGTTGTGGTGCTGACCGCGGAGGAGTTCAAGAGAAAGGTGCGAGATGGATGTGAGGATGAGCTGAGTGAGGTTGATGTCGTGACAACAGGAACATGCGGCCTCATGTCCGGGACAGCAGCGATATTTTCAATTGAGGTTGCCGAAAGAGGTGCGTTTGAGCGTGCGGAAGCAGCATGGCTCAACGGAGTTCCCGCATTTCCAGGCCCATGTCCCAACGAGCGTCTTGGCGTCATTGATGTAACAGTTTTCGGCACATCACGCAGCTCGGATCGTTATGGAGGAGGTCATCTCTTTCATGACATCGTCTCAGGAAAAGAAGTGGATGTTGAGGTTCGCGCTGCGGGCGGTTCAGTTTTCAGGAGAACTGCGACAGTTGAGGATTTCATGTTCGCACGGCTTTTCACCACGAGAAGCGCGTTCAGAAACTACATGGGGTTCGTGAACACAGATGAGGGGATCGTGAAAACAATATTCTCCGTGTCGGGGTTGCGAGGACCGCTTAAAGAGGTTTCTGTGTGCGGCTGTGGCGAGATAAACCCGCTTGAGAACGATCCTGAGATGCGCATCATAAGAAAAGGAACAAAAATAATGGTCAATGGTGCTGAGGGTCTCATAACGGGTGAGGGCACAAGAAGCACGCCTGAACGCAGAAACATCGCAGTCGTTGCAGAGATGAAAAAAATGAATCCTGAGTTCATGGGTGGCTTCATCACATCCGCAGGACCCGAATGCATCACATCAATCGCAGTGCCTGTTCCCAATATTGGGAATATGAGACATCTGAGAGTTCTTGATGAGGAGGTGAAAATGCCCATCGCCGAAATTCAACGCAGAACTCAGATCGCAGAGAGCAATTACGGACGCGTATGGCAGAACACATCGCTTGAAATTCAGTTTGACAGTGCAAAATGCCTGAAGTGCGATGTCTGTGCCGTTGAGAGAAAATGCCCCGTGAACGCATTCAGAAGAGATGTTGGCATCGATAAAAAATGCTTCAACTGCGGATTCTGCGTGTTCGCATGCGAAGGTGGAGCTTTCACAGGTGATCTCGGCTCGGTTGAGGTTGAAGGAAGAAACATACCCGTCACCCTGCGCCTCTCAAGCAGGGAAAAGGCGAGAAAACTATGCATATTGCTCAAGAAGATGATTGAATCGGGGGAATTCATGCTGTCCTTATGCTCGTGACATGATCCATGAGTGATGGGATGGGTCCGAAGGGATTCGAACCCTTGACCACCCGGTTATGAGCCGGGCGCTCCACCTGGCTGAGCTACGGACCCTCCCTCCGTCATTATCTGTCGCTCACCTTTATTTATCCATTGCTTTGCTATCATAATCCCACTTATTCCACTTAAATCATAATCTCATTAAATAAATCATTTAGCATGTTCTGTGCTCACCCTTTTTTCAGCAAAAAGAAAATGCTGGTGTGCTCGCTTTTGACAGCGCGCCTCACCGGCGTGTTCCACGCAGCATCAGCATAATCTGCTGCCTCCTCCATGTCAGGAGCGCAACTGCCCTCAATCTGATTCAACAGCTTTTAATGTTCAGGCAGGAATCATCAGCGGAAAGATTTTTAACTTTACCGGCGAATATATATGAAATGTTCCCCATGTTTGTGGATATTTCCGCGAAGAGGGTTGTGGTATTTGGAGGGGGGAATGTTGCAGAGCGCAAAGTGCGGCAGATATTGGAATCTGGATGCAGGAATATTGAGGTATATAGTCTTGATTTTGCAGATGAATTGAAGAAAAGATACAGAAATGGGGAGATAGAATGTATAAAATGTGACCTGTGGCATGCTGACATAGATAAGATTGTTGAAGGTGCGTTTATTGTCATTATATGCACCGATGATGATGCGCTGAACGAACGCATTTACGAAATTGCAAGATTCTCATCATCGCTTGTGAATTACGGAGATAAGGGAGATATGTTCATGTCCTCTGTCATCCGCAGGGACGGTTTCATAATTGCGATATCAACATCAGGGAGCTCTCCAGCGATGGCTCGCCGCATGAAGCGCAGGATAGCATCTGTAATATGTGATGATGATGCGAAGATGCTCAGGATCCAGACATGGCTCAGGGCGCACTTGAGGAATTTCGTGCATGACCACAAACAGCGGAGGGAAATTTTGAACAATGTGCTTAACTCCTCCGAGTGTTGGGAAGCACTTGATGATGACATTGAATCCTCAAAAGCGCGTATCGCGAATTTCGTTGATAGCATGATTGAAATGATGCAAAAATGCTCGCAGCAGAAAAAGAGAGGAAAAAGCCCGAACAACCGTGAACGGTGATTGTGGTTGTGTATGATGTGCAGCGCACGGAGTGAATGAGTTGTGCTGATATAAATAAGATGTTGATATCGGCAAAAATGATGTGGATTTATAACGGGATATTTTCAAATGAAAAAATGGGAAGGTGATGAGGTAATGCCTGATATAGGCGTCTTATCTTTCTCATACAGGAGGTGCACGGTTGACGATTTGACTGATATTTTCATGAGATTCAGACCTGAAATGTTGAGCGAGGATAAAAGGGTAAGCGGTTTTGTGTTCATCAACACATGCAATCGTGTTGAAATCTATGTGTCTGCTGAAGATGTCTCAGATGTGTTGGAGGATCTCAGGAGATATCTTGGAGAGGGAGATATCATATGTGGCGTTGATGCGATCAATCATCTTTTCCGTGTTTCATGTGGGCTTGAGTCCATGATTGTGGGCGAGGACCAGATTTTGGGTCAGATAAGGAAGAGCTACTTTGACTGCAAGAAAGCGAAGACAATTGATGAGATTCTTGATATTGTGTTTGACCGTGCGGTCAAGGTGGGCAAGCGTGTGAGACGGGAGACAAGGATAAACGAGGGCTCTGTTTCCATAGGTTCTGCCGCTGTTGAACTCGCTGAGAGGGAGACAGGAGGTTTGAAGGGAAAGAGCATTCTCGTCATAGGAGCGGGTGAGATGGGGACACTCGTCGCGAAGGCGCTTGCGGAGAAGGAGCTGAGCGGCATGTTCATCGCAAACCGCACATTTGAGAAGGCAATTCAGCTCGCGAGAGAAGTTGGCGGCTTTGCAGCGCGGCTTGAGGAGAAGGAATATTATCTGCGTGTATGTGATGTCGTGATAAGCACAACTTCAGCGCCTCATTACATACTCACATACGATTCTGTGAAGGAAGTTATGGCTGAGCGGAGGAACCGTGAGCTTCTCATCATTGACATAGCAAATCCGAGAGATGTTGAGGAACGTGTTTCCGATATAGAGGGAGTGAAGCTTTTTGATATAGACTGTCTGCGGGAGATAAGTGAGGAGAACCTCAGGCGTCGCTTGGGCGAAGTCAGCAAAGTTGAGCGCATAATAGAGGAGGAACTGCGTATATTGGAGAAGATTTTGAAGCGGAAGCGTGTTGAAAGATTGATATCCTCCATATACAATCACGGGAGAGCTGTTGGAGAAGCAGAAATAAATGAGGCTCTCGCATATTTGAGGAGAGGTAAGGATGCAGAAAGCGTTCTGAATGCATTTTCAAGATCTCTCATGTTCAAAACACTGCATCCCCTCGTGAGCGCACTTAAGAAACTTGCTGAGAATGAAGCCGAAAACGAGACAGCCGATAAAATTATAAATTTCCTGACATCAGAGATTGAAAAAGAAACGCAGCGCGTGAGGCGTGAAAAAGCGATGTCTCCAATGCAATAACGCCAATTCACAGCTATACCGTCATCACAAACTTGATGCCGTTTTTCACACTCCATGATGAATTTAATTGATGCGTATAAGCCGCATCTGATATGTTTTTCAGTTTCATATCTGAATCTCCATTAACTTTCCGCTGCTTTCTCTTGCGAAAGCGAGGCGATACAGAGGGAGAGGTGTTCATCTGCTATCCTATCATCCTATCTTTGCTGTGAAGTGTCGCGGGAAAGGAACTATAAAGGATTCGCGAAATTTGCGATACACTTAACTGTGAACATACATCAACGGAAACAACCGCTTAAAAATGGCAATCTTGACTAAACACGACATCATATCACTCACTGCTTGTTTCAGCGCTGAGAGTGTGCAGAAAAATCGCTCTCCGCGATAGGTGAACAGGTCTCATCTTAAAGGTCGCATCTTAACGACAATACAATGGCACAGCCCTTTGTTGAACACAGGAGGATGGAGAAAGTGTCCATTCACAGCGCACTGTTTTGTTGAGGAAGGTATACTGAACCTTTATGCATTCAGAGGATACGACCTCACTCCTTATGCATTGAGAGCAACACAATCGCAACAAAAGATGAATTGTTGAGGGATGTCAGAGATGGAATATTTGTGAATGATGTCATACTCACACGGCATCTCCGACATCAGGTGACTTGGCGCAGAACGTATGAAAAACGGGGAACTCAAGCCCTTGAAAGGCGTTATGATAGTTGGAAATTCTGTTTTGAGACTGGAGGCGGGTGGCACCGTCAGATAGGCATATGAGACAACAGATCCTTAAGTCCTGGGAGGCGGAAACGATTGGTGATGGGATTGGAGAATGTCACTTCCCTCTGAATCAGGAAGCCCTGCCACAGGGTGGTTCACCCACTCCCCACTGTGACCTCCTCCCATCACTGGGGCATACAGTGACATATGTTCCTCATTGAGGAGACTTGCCACAGCTCATTGCTGCGTAGATCTTCCTCCACACAGGCTTTCAGGGCTCCTCTCATCCGTTCTGGATATGCACATATCACACAAAACTCACATGCTCCATTTAAAAAGGCGGGAATCGGCAGCAATAGGCAGCAATATATTCTTAAAAAGGAAAAAAGAGAGGAAGGAAAAAAAGGGAAGAAAAAAGTGGGAAGAAGAAAAAAAGAAGAAAAAAGAGAGAAAAGAGAGGAGTGAAGAGCAATCCTCCATCATATCAGATATTCAGGACACGTTGCAATTTTTCACGCAGTTCTTTTGTGGGAATGATATCTCCTGTCTCTATTTTCCGTATGATAGATTGTTTCTCATGTATCTTCTGTGCAAGTTCCTCCTGTTTCCATCCTTTCCGCTCGCGTGCTTCTTTAACTCGCCTGCCAAAATCCTCATCCTCCTCTTCATTGAGATCCTGCAACATCTGCTCATATATTTTTGTTGTTTTTTTATCATCTGACGGCGATATCTGTGGGGATGAGGCGGGTGAACGAGCTGCAGAATGAGCTAACTGATTCTTCTCCAAAACTTTTTTAACCTCGCCGTATTTTGCGCATGATTTGCAGACTCTGAGTTCTGAGGAGTTCACCCGTATCAAGTGTATTTCCCTTTTTATCTCAGAGCCGCATATCTCACAATACACAGCCATATGAACTACCCCCGCGCAGGGAGTTCAGCTGCTTTCCGCAGGCAGCCTCATGCTCTTCTCACACCATCCCGTGCATCTCCAAAATATTATTTATGATTGAAATTAAAACTATTTAAATATTGCATGAGGTCTCCTCCCCCTTTCGGAGGAAGTCCGGCAGAAGGTAGACCTCCCGGCACAGACTTATGAGGCATTTTTTTATAATGATCGTATAAAACATAATTTGATGAAAGAAGTGAGCAGTAGTGGCAGCGCGTCATTTGATGAGGACTATGCAAAATACTTGCTTGACAAGATAAAGCAGTTGGAAGAGGCAAACCTTATATTGAAGACGAGATTGGAAAGTTTGGAGCGTGAGAGGCGTCGTGAGGAGGAGTTGAAACTGAGATATGAACGTGAGATAAGGAAGTTGCGTTCTGAGATAGAGAGGCTGAGGGCTCCTCCGCTCATCGTTGGGACAATTGTTGAGGTTATTGACGACCGCAGAGCGATTGTGAAGAGCAGCACTGGCCCTCGCTTTGTGGTGAATTACTCGCAGTTCCTCAACAGAAGGGACATTCAGCCCGGCGTGCAGGTGGCGCTGAACCAGCAGTCTCTCTCGGTGATAGGAGTGCTGCCATCGCAGAAGGACCCGTTTGTGTATGGCATGGAGGTAATTGAGGCGCCTGATGTCACATATGGGATGATAGGTGGTCTGAAGGAGCAGATAGAGGAGATTCGTGAGGTTGTGGAGCTTCCGCTGAGCGATCCTGAGAGATTTGAAAAGCTCGGCGTTGAACCTCCCAGGGGAGTGCTGCTTGTGGGACCGCCTGGCACAGGAAAGACTATGCTCGCAAAGGCTGTTGCAAACAGAACCTCAGCGACATTCATACGAGTGATAGGCTCTGAACTCGTCCAGAAATACATAGGAGAAGGTGCAAGGCTCGTCCGTGAGCTTTTTGAGCTTGCAAGAGAGAAAGCACCGTCAATTGTATTCATAGATGAGATAGATGCCATCGCTGCTCGCAGGGATGAGGACAGCACATCAGGTGAGAGGGAGGTTCAGCGGACAATGATGCAGCTCCTAGCCGAAATTGACGGATTTGACCCGAGAGGAGATGTGAAAGTCATCGGCGCAACAAACAGACCTGACATACTTGATCCAGCCCTTCTCAGACCCGGAAGATTTGACAGAATCATATTCATACCGCTGCCTGACGCAGAAGGTCGTGAGGAGATATTCAGAATACACACATCAAAAATGAAACTTGCACCAAATGTTGATCTGAAAAAACTCGCATCACTCTCTGAGGGCGCAACAGGCGCAGATATAAAAGCTATATGCACAGAAGCGGGCATGTTCGCTGTTAAACAGAGCAAAAATGCTGTTGAAATGGAAGATTTTGAGCGTGCAATACGAAAAATAATGAGAAGTGAGCAGAGCAGATACACGAAATCACTTGAAAGTGGAGTGATGTTCGCTTGATGCTTTTTTCCTTTTTATTCCTCATCTGTTCCTGCTTCCTGCATGGAGCGGTCCGGGGGGGACAGAGTATATAAAGAAGAGGGAAAAAATATAAAATAGAAATGGAACATACTAATGTTGCTGCCGCTTTTGGAAGCGGACGCTTTCGGCAACTGCCGCGATCCAACGCATGAAAAAGATTGAGAGGATGGAGAGCTGCTATGAAAAGAGGGCATAGGGAGAGGAGGAAGGTCAAGCAGTGGTATACCATATATGCGCCTGAGAATTTTGGGGAGATGGTGGTCGGCGAGACACCTGCTGATGATCCCTCAAAGCTCATAGGCAGGAAGGTTGAGCTGACGCTTGAAGAGCTGACCGGGCGTCTTATCAGGAGCTCATACACGAAGCTCATTCTGCAGATATATAAGGTGGAAGGAGACAGGGCGAAGACGAAGCTCATAGGGCACAGGACGGACAGCGATTACCTGCGGAGCCTCGCGAGGAGGCGAATATCAAAGATAGATGTGAATGTTGTCGTCACAACAAAAGATGGTGAGAAAATGCGAGTGAAAGGCTCATGTTTCACTGTAAGGCGTGCGAGCAACGCGCAGGAAACCCTGATAAGGAAGGAGATGGAATCCGTCATAGAGGAGCGCGCACGCAGCCTTGAACTTCATCCATTCATGCAGGAGATACTGCTCGGAAAGCTATCTTCAGACATATACAAGCGTGTGAAGAAGATATATCCTGTGCGTCGCATAGAGATCACGAAAACTGAGATCGGAGAAAGGCAGATATAGGAGAGAGGAAAATAAAACAGCGAAGATAAAAAGAGAGGATGCGGAAATGAGGATAAAGTTTCTCGGTGGCTGCTCTGAAGTCGGGCGTTCGGCAGTGTTGATTGATGGAAAGATTCTGATAGATTATGGCATAAGACCCGCGGATCCACCTGAAATGCCAGCACCTCACAACGGGAGAGTGCACTCTGTTATTGTATCTCACGCGCATCTTGACCATTCAGGCATGATTCCGAAGCTGATGAACAGCTTTCCTGATCTGTTCATGACTCCCGTCACATGTGATATCGCTTTAATACTGTGGAAAGACACGATAAAGCTCGGAAATTCTCATGGCATTCACATATATGACAGCGAAGATGTTGAGAGGGTGGCAAAATGCGCACGACTCTTCAATTACAGAAAGCAGTTCGTTGTGGATTCATATGTGTGTGAGATGTTCAACGCAGGACACATACCCGGAAGTGCATCCGTGTTCATCAGGAACGAGCGCGAGGATATAAGCGTGTTCTACACAGGGGACATAAAGCTGGAAAACACAAAACTGTTGAATTCAGCATCGCTTGATGAATTTCCGTGTGCCGATGTTCTCATCGTTGAGAGCACATATTACGGCACAGAACACAGGAAGAGGAGCGAGCTTGAGAGAGAATTTGTTGATTCCGTTGAGGACACTATCTCAAGAGGAGGTCATGCCATCATACCGTGCTTTGCAGTTGGCAGGACGCAGGAGATCGTGATGATACTCCATGCTCATGGCATCGTTCCGTATGTTGATGGTCTTGGCATAAGCGTTTTCAAGATATTTGAGAGGCATCCCTCATTCATAAGGGATTCTGAGGCTCTGTCAGCGGCTTTCAAGGAGGCGAAATTCATAAACGGTAAGCGAAAGCGAAAGAAGGCACTGTCTCAGCCTTCCGCAATAGTCACAACCGCGGGCATGCTCAACGGAGGCCCCGTCCTTTATTATCTGAGACATGTGCATGATGACCCGAAAAGCAAGGTGCTCCTCACGGGATATCAGATAGACGGCACAAATGGCAGGAGACTGCTTGAGGATAAGAGCGTTGAGACCGAAGAAGGCATGCTGAGGGTCCATGCTGAGGTTGAGCAATATGATTTCTCCGCACATGCAGGCGATTCCGAGCTTAAAAAACTCGTTGAACACTTCTGCAGAAAAGGCACGGAAATCGTTTTCACAATGCACGGCGATAATTCAGAGGAGTTCGCCGCATGGATACGCGAGAACATCGGCTGCAACGCCATCGCACCAAAAAATGGCGATGAATATGTCATAGAATAGGACATTCATGCAGGATCATGATCAAAAGCAAATCAGAAGCAAATAAGAAATAAAGACAAAAACAACAAAAACAACAAAAGCAAAAACAAAAAAATAAAAACAAAAAAAAGAAAAACAAAAAAATAAAAAACAGAAAAGAGAGGCGCCGGTAGTGTAGTGGTTATCACAGAGGCTTGCCATCCTCTGCGGGGCAAAAAGCCTCTAACCCGGGTTCGAGTCCCGGCCGGCGCATGCTGCAAGCATTTGAGCAAACAGATACAGGGATGAGTTATGTCTTTCTTGAGAGCATAAAATAATTTGCAAGCTTCAACTCTGCCATTGTATTCACATTTATGCCGAGAAGAGCATCCTCAAACACGAAAATAGCATCTTCATTCTTGGATACCACATTTAATCCAAATGCCACATATTTGTTCTCAACGACCTCAACTCTCCGCTCAACCCGCTCAGCCACATTACTCAGCTCAATGACATGGCTCGGCGAGAATCCATGCGGGATTATGCTCAAAGGCACAACGCCTGTGATGCTCTTCCTCTCCTTCATCGCTTTTTTATAGGCGAGGATCAATGCGTTAATGTGCACGCCTCTCAAAAAAGGAATGTCACATGCAACTGATATAAATTCTCGGAACAGGTGATGCTGGATGAACCGTATATCCTCGTGATATCCTCTGCCCGGCGTTTCAAAGACATCGTAATGCATGCGCACGCAATATTCTTTTGTTTTTGGCGCATTTCGCTCACTCGTCGCAACCACAAAACCATCCACTTCAGAGCATTTCAAAGCATCAAGCACATATTCTATCATCTTCCTTCCGCATATATCTGCTATTGCCTTCTCAAATCCCATTCTTCTGCTCCTTCCGCCTGCAAGAACCACCGCATTCATATAAGCCTTTCAGCGCTTATCTTCACGATGCTTCTAACCTGATCTGCGAGTTTTTCAGGCAGTCCCTTTATGTCAATGCTCAGGAACCCACGAATGATGAAAGAGGTTGCCTCCTCCTCGCTGAGTCCACGAGCCATGAGATATCTCACCTCTTCCTCCGCTATCTTGCCAACTGCAGCCTCGTGAGAGAGCTCAACATCATGATGCGTGGCCTTAAGCGAGGGGATCGCATTTATCATCGCCCTCTCAGATAGGATGAGACCTCTGCATTCAAGATGACCCTTGACCCTGGGTCTCTCGCCCACTATCTCACCTCTCGCAGTTATCTCAGCGCTGTCAGTTGCGATAGCCCTTGAGTTTATTTCAGCACGGGAACCTTCCGCGGAGAGAAAGGCAGCAGATCCCACATCCATTTTGGCATGCTCCCTGCCATACAGAACTGATTGAAATATTGCAAGCGCATTTTCTCCCACACAATACGCAACAGGATACATCTGAACGCTCTTGACAGGCTCCATACATATATAATTGCTCACGAAAGAGCCTCCCTCATTTATAATCACCGCACTTCTCGGGCGAACACCGACATCACTCGTCCAATTATGTATCATAGCGAAAGACATTTTTGCATTTTTACCAACAAAAAACTCAGAAATTCCTATATGAACGGCGCTTCCGAACTTTTCAGGGACTGAGCATCCTGTGATCATGTGAATTTCGGCGTCATCCTCTGCGATGATGATGTTATGCACCTTCTGTGCGGTTCGCTCTGTTGCGATGAAGAAGCATGCCTGCACTGGAAACTCTATTTTCACGCCACTTTTTGCGCGCACGAAAACGCCCCTGATCTCTCTCTCGCGGGATGCTGCTCTGGTGTATGCGTCCTTATCAGCGGGTACAGCCTTCCAGAAATAATCCCGGCGCAGCCACTCATATGTCTCAAGAGCCTCGCCTATGGGCATCACCTCCAGCCCGGCATGCCTCGCCACAGTCAGCAATATCTCAGCATCTTTCTGTATGAAAGTGCCCGAGCGCTCCTTCTCACTGAGGTCAATGCCTGACATGAGAAGTCTCTCACGCTGTTCATTTAAATCCTCATTCATTTCCTCTCACCTTCTCTCACCTGCTGCTCGCTGAGGCATTCTCTGATGCATTTCTCAAATCCCTCCTCCATTATCTGCTTTATTATCTCATCAGGAATTCCTGAGCATGCTATCTTTCCGTTTAGAAGCACATGAGCCCTGTCAGCCCTCACATAGTTGAATATGAATCCTGTATGAGTGATTATAAGTGCGGATTTCTTTCTCACCGAGGGTTTTTCACCCCGCTGCAGTATCTCATTTATCACCTCTCCTATCAGCTCAACATTCTCTATGTCAACGCCGGAATCCGGTTCATCAAACAATATCAAATCCGGATTCTGAATGAGGAGCTGCAGTATCTCCGCTCTCTTCGTCTCTCCACCTGAGAATCCGAGATTCACATCCCTGTGCAGGAAATTTTCATCAAATTTCAGCCGCTCTGCCATCCTCAACATCTCCTCGTCAAGCACAGCTTCATCGTTCTTCTGCCCATCACGCTGCGCTCGCCTGCACACAAGCAGCATGTCAAGCAGCTTCACTCCGCGTATTGTGGGAGGTCTCTGGAACGCGATGCCTATTCCGAGCCTAACACGCTCATCCGTCGGAATGGAGGTGAGCTCAACGCTCCTGAACTTTATTGAGCCTCTCACAACTTTGTATTCAGGGAAGCCGAGAATCGCCATTATCAGTGATGTCTTCCCGGAACCGTTCGGTCCGAGAAGTGCATGAACTTCGCCCTCGCCTATGCGCAGATTTATGCCGTCCAACACAAGTTTTCCGCCGACCTCAACCGCCAGATCTGATATCTCAAGCATGCTCCTCACCGTCTTGTCACGATATCATATGCAATTTCAGCAGCTTTTTTTCCCGATAGGAACATTCCTCCAAAGACAGCACCCATTCTGGGAGATCCCGCAACTGCATTTGCAGCCATTCCCGCAACAATGAGACCCGGAAAGATTTCCCTGGTGTTCTCTATAAGCGCTTTCTCTCCCATTTCAGCCCACATTGATCGCTCACCTATCACTCCGCCTGTGTCTGTGCGCAGTGATGCTGATATTTTGCGCTCAACAATTCTGCATATCTCAGCATCATGACCGGTTGCATCTATCACGACATCAGAACGGACGACAAGAGGGTCAACATGAATTTTCGCACGCTCAGCCGCCGACCAGTTGAGCACAACACCGCATATGCGACCATCACGAAACACAACATCCTCAACGCTTATCATATTGAATATGCGAGCACCTGACTTGAGACATTTTGCACACAGCATCGCAACCGCTTCAACTGCATCAGCAACAAGATATCCGTCACCGAAATCCTCAATATGTATCTCAAACTCCTCTGTGATCTCTCTCGCCTCCTCCTCAATTACAATGCGCGGAAACATCATACCTCCGCCCGGCATGCCACCGCCCACATGTATATGACGCTCAAATATCGCAGTCTTCACACCTCTCTTCGCAAGATAATAAGCGGCAGTCATCCCGGAAGGACCTGCACCAATGACCGCAACATCAATATTCAGCGCATCAAGAAACGCATTCATGTATGATCGCACGATCACTTCTGAAACCCTTGCCTCGTCCAGTCCCCTCATTTATACGGCATTGCAGCATAAAATATTTATAGATGGGAGATTGAGAGATTCAGCGGTTCAGTCTCATATGAGCCTGTGTGAGGTGGCGAGCTGAAATCGCCGCGATAAGCGATATCTCGCCCGCAAGGACAGCGCATGCAACAATTGCAGCAAATTTACGAGCGTTTGAGCCCTCGGGAGAGCCGCTTCCTGAGACACCCATGATATCCAGAGCCTCACGCTGCGTGCCGAGAGAGGTGCCGCCTCCCACGGTTCCGACTTGAAGTGATGGCAGTGTGACCGCAAAATGAATGCCGCCCTCCTCGACCTCAGCGGTCGTGAATCCGAGTGAGCCCTCCACTGTATGCGCAACATCCTGACCCGTGGCTATGAAAATCGCAGCGATGATGTTTGCGAAATGCGCGTTGAATCCGAGAGATGATGAAAACGCGCTCCCGACAAAACATTTCCTCATCACAACTTCAAACATCGCATCTTTTGTCGTTTTAAGCACATCCTCCACAACATCATCTCTCAAAAAAACATCAGCAATGACTGTTTTCCCTCTGCCCAGTATCAAATTAACTGCGGATGGCTTTTTATCCACACATACATTGCCGCTTATAGCAATTGATCGCAGCGATGTATGCTCCTCTATGAAAGAAGAAACTTCATCAGTCGCAATTGTCACCATGTTCATACCCATCGCATCTCCTGTCTCGCATACAAAACGCAAAAAAACATTTCTTCCAACAAAAAATGGCTGAATCTCCTTTAATTTCAGATGTTTTGATGTAGATTCTGCGATTTCACGCATCTTATCCTCGTTATCACGAATGAAATTAACCGCATTTATGGCATCCTGCACCGAATTCGCTCGAAAGACAGGGGCACGGGTCATTCCATCTGCAATGACAAATGCATATGCACCTCCTGAGCGGTTGATGGCGGCGCATCCTCTGTTCACAGATGCGACCAATGCGCCCTCTGTCGTTGCAAGAGGTATGAAGAACTCACCTGATGCATCGCCTTTACACAGAAGCGGTCCTGCAACGCCCATGGGGATCTGAGCAGCGCCTATCATGTTCTCAATGTTGCGGCGCATTGCCATCTCAGCGTCAAAGGAGAAATTTCCGATATTTCTGAGATGCTTTCCTGTTTTCCTCTCCACAAATGCACGCCTCAACTCAACGGCACGAGGGACATCTCCCCCGACAGCCCGCTCAATCTCATGCATCTTAAGATCGCCACGCATCAGAGCGCTCAGAACTTCCTCATCCGACATCTCACCCTTTCGCTCCATATGATGCTGTTTGTGTTCATCCCTCTTAGTTCACACCCACTCCTGATCTCCGGCCATGATTGAATAGCATTGCTGCAACTTGACGCAGACCATAACATAACACTCCATTCACAGATTTTATAATTAGTTCCTGACATATATCCGCCATCTTCCGGTGGAAAAATTCCGATCATATATAAGCTTACATCCTGAAATGTTTATACTGAAACCTTTTTTTCTCGCAAAATCCTCCTCAAATGGACCGACACATATGTAATCAATATCATATTTTGAGAGAAGAGATTCATTTCCCCTGAACATCTCTGTCAAATCCCTCTCTGTTTTCTGTAATTCCGACCAGTTGAACCCGTGAGACCATAGCCATCCCATGTATCCGAGCGGTATGCGCCTGCCTGCAAGTGCCGGGACGGGATGATTGTGCGCGGAATATCCGCCTGCTGTGAGAAATACAGATTCTGGCGGCGTGTTCTCAATTATCCAGGATGCAAGCTCAAAATCATCCTCTGTCCAGAGGACGGCCTGATTCTCAAACATGTATATGTGTGTGGCAATGCCAGATATCGTCGTTATCATCAATAAAACCGCACAGATCAATGCCGCACAGATCAATGCGCCGCGACGACTTTCTGCTCTCGTGCGGTTTTCCTTCCTCTCACCTGTCGGTGCGTTGTTCATGCTGATTTTATATATAAAAACAATTGCCGAAGCCGCCAGTATTGTGGATATTGCATACCAGTGCAGAAGTATCTTGTAGTTGTCCCACCACCAAGGTTGAAATTTAATGAGGTTTGCAATTATGAATATGATGAAAAAAGGCGTGTAAAATATTTTTGTTTTCGCATGAAGAAAACCAATTGGAATTAAAAATGCAAGCAAATTCAGATTCAATCCCCAAAAGCTCACCATGATGAGAAGAGCAACACATGATGAAACAAATGCGGAAACTGGATTTGACCAGTCGAGATGTGTTATTGCCCGCGCATTCGCATCGGTCCATCCGGGATAAAATGAGAAGAAATCACCGGACACCTGCGATCTTATCGCGAGGACCTGCGGAACAGAGAGTGCGAGGAGCGGTGCAAACATTATCGCCTCACGCTTCAGTGATGATATAAAAAATGATGCAAATGATGCAATTGAGCCGGGTGACAATGAGGATGGAACTGATGATATGGATGACAGAACTCTGAAAAACACAAGGAATGCTGATACGAATGACACAACGATAAAAGAGTGTGCATGTATGAGGGGGAGAGTTCCCGCAAGCGTTCCTGCAATCAGCTTATTTCTCTTCTGCGGCGCATCGCTCGCAAGCAGCATATATATGAGGAATGATATGCTGAATCCAAGAAGAGCTGACCTCTGCGGAAGAAACACAGCGTAAACCGCGTTCAGAAATTGTATTTGTATTGGACCTGCCGGTGTGATGTCTGGCGGATATCCTCCGAATATCAGGAGAAGTGTTGAGATCGCCGCAATGTAATCAGATGAGAGGCTGCGTGCGAGGAAGAAGAATGAGCAGAACATGCATATCTGCAGTATTATGTTGGGAAGCAATATTGAGGCTCTGAGGTCGAGACCTCCACACATGAGCACAGCAGATAGAAAGTCAACAATAACGGGATAATGCATGGGCTTTCCGATGAACTGCGGATAGACGGGAGGGAAGTTATTACCGTAAACGAAAGATGTTATTACGGATGCATGAAACGGATAATCTCCCCAAACAGAATACATGGCATACAGATCTCCATTTTCCGGGCGAAGAACGCAGTATAAATTCATTATAACAGCGTAAATCGTTATAAATATTATGATTATAATTGAGATGGAGATGCGTGATGTGCCATGCAACATATCCTTCAGCACTTCAACGCTCTTCTCTCTCCGAGAAATATTCTGAGATGCTGACTTATGCAGCAGAAGGGACAGAAATATACACAGTATGACGGTTGCGGATATCGTGATATCATCAACAGACCTGCGCAACAGCGCGATTATATAAGCAATCCACACAGCAAATGTGATGCCTGATGTCAGTGAAAATATCACATACTCAATGCTCAATCTCCTCATGCTGAAACGCATACATGATAAACCGAGCACAAAACTCGCAGCTATGAAGAGAAGCCAGCCGCAATGCATTTCCCTGATTGATTTGTTTTATTGTTATTATTGGCCCTGCTCTGTTATCCTCCTGATGTTCCCCGTGACACTCATGCGATCCTATGGAAATGTGAGCGGTGATCTTCGCCGCCGCCGTGCATGACATCTTTTCAAAAAACAAACACACATTGTCTCACGGTATTCAGGCTTTTTATCACATCTTCATATCTGCTGAATCTGCGTATTTCAAGTATGACATTGGCGGGGCGGACATGACAGATCGCATTCATCACGCTTTTTATATCAAGAATGCCCTCATATATTGGAAGATGCTCGTCTTTCAGGCCATTATTGCTGTGCAGATGAACATGCTGCACGAAAGGTGCGAGTGTGTAGAAGAAATCTTCAGGATCAAATCCGTATTTCACTGATGTGATAAGTGCATGTCCCGTGTCAACAGTTGCGCATACGCCTGTCATCTGGATTATCGCCAGCAACTCAGCTGGAATGCAGCCCACACAATCATCGCAGAGGTTCTCAACGCAAAGCAGCACCTGATGATCGCGTGCGAGGTCCGCGATATATGCGAGATTTTCAAGTGTGTTGAGGAATGCGATGCGATAATCGCGCAGCGACTGGGAGGCCGCACCTCCATGCACAACAACATGCTTTATGTCGAGCGAAGATGCTATTTCCAGGCATCTCTCAACCACTTCAATATTTCTGCGCAGTTTTTTCGCAAGATTTATGCGAATTTCACGCAAAGTCGCATTGCTGTTCGGCACATGCAGGGAGAACGCAACATCAAAAGAGTCCAGCGAACGGAGCATCTCATGATTTATGCTCCCATCCCGGTGGAACAGCGGTATGTCCTCAGCACTCAGCTCCACAATATCAACATCGTCTATGCTCAAAGGTCCCCCGCCAAGCTCACGCACTATACACGAGCTCACACCCACTCTCATCTCATCACAATATTCTCAACTTCTATTATATATAATTTTCGCAGATATAAATGTTTGTCTATGTTATAAAAATTTTATTTTAATTATAAAAAATAAAAAGAAGTGGGGGACGCCCAAAACGTCCCCTCGCCCGGGCATCAACATCAAAATATGATATTTTTGAATAAAATGTGATAAAGATTTGAAAATAATAAGAAGGGATAAAAGAGGGGATGTGAAAGCGGAAGAGCGGGGCGCTGCTTGGAGCAGAGAGTGACTGTCTGATTTGTCAGGAGGTGTGCGTCATGGTTAAGATAGGATCTGTTGTGTGGAGCAGTGATGTGGGACTTCTCAGGAGGGCATGTGAGGATCTGGGGATTGATCTGCTTTTATGGACGCATGATGATCTGAAGGATGCCGGGAGGCGTGATGAATGTCTGAAATCGCTTGAGGATGCCGACATAATCATATTGCATCCCTCGCATGAATGGATGAGTGAGCATGAATGGATGGGTGATTTTCCGAGGAAAGATAAGCCTGTGATATCGCTTGGATACAATTTGGACATGTCTCTCTCAAATGTTCCGCCTGAAGTTGTTTTGAGGGCGAACGCGTATTTCACATACGGCGGCTATGAGAATGTTGTCAACATGCTGAAGTTCATAATGCACACGCTTACAGGCGCTGAAGTCCCGTACGAGCCTCCAAAGGAATATCCGTGGCAGGGCATTTATCATCCAGATGCGGAGTGCGTGTTTGATGATGTTGCTTCTTATCTGAAGTGGTATGATCTTCAGCATTTCGGGAGTCATGATCGTCGTCCGATGGTTGGCATACTTTTCTATCGCACATACTGGTTGAACGGAGATCTTTCTGTGGTTGATGCACTGATACGCGAGTTTGAGCGCAGCGGAACCGGTGTGATTCCTGTGTTCAGCATGGGAATGGGAGACAGAGATGCTGGTGCGAAGACGGGTGTGGATGTCATAAGAGAGTTTTTCATGGGCCATGTTGATGCGATCGTGAATTTACAGCCTGTTTTTGCTGCATCCGAAAATGGAGTGAGCACTCTGAAGAAGGTTGATGTGCCCGTGTTTCATCCGCTGATCCTTTATCACAAAACTGAGAGTGATTGGCGTGGCGATTCTCACGGTCTCAGCGCTGCCGAGGTCGGATGGAGTGTCGCTATGCCGGAGTTTGAAGGTCTTATAGAGCCTCTCGTCGCAGGTGTGAAAGCTTCATCGTCCGCACAGTCGGCGACAGCAGCAACTGAGCATGTGCCTCTGGAGGAGCGTGTGAGGAAGGTTGTGCGGCGAGTGAATAAGTGGATAGCGCTTCGCATGAAGCCCAAATCAGAGCGAAAGGTTGCGTTCATACTGCATAACAAGCCATGTGCATCTGTTGAGGCGACTGTGGGAAGCGCATCTCATCTGGACGCGCTTGAGAGCGTATCTCGCATTCTCAAAAGATTGCGTGATGAGGGTTATGCGATTGAAGAACCGCCTGAGGATGGAAAGGCGTTGATTGATGAGATAATGCGGAGAAAAGCAATATCAGAGTTCAGATGGACAACTGTGGATGAGATTGTTGCAAAAGGAGGCGCACTGTATCTGAGCGGTGAGGAATATGAGCGCTGGTTCAACAGTTTGGATGAAGAGGTGCGGAAGAAAGTATGCGATGTCTGGGGAAGGCCGCCGGGTAATGCCATGGTGTATGACGGAAAAATAGTGATAACAGGCATCAGATATGGAAATGCAATCGTGTGCGTGCAGCCAAAGAGAGGATGTGCCGGTGCGAGATGCGATGGGCATGTGTGCAAAATCCTTCATGACCCGGAAACACCACCGACGCATCAGTATCTCGCCACCTATCATTACATTGATCGCATATTCGGCGCTGATGTGATTGTGCATGTTGGCACGCATGGAAATCTTGAATTTCTTCCCGGAAAATCTGTGGGCCTATCAGAGTGCTGTTTTCCCGATATCGCAATAGGTGATGTCCCTCATCTCTACATCTACAACGCGGACAACCCTCCCGAAGGCACAATAGCAAAGAGACGCAGCTATGCAACACTCATAGACCATCTTCAGGCTGTTCTCACTGAAAGCGGCTTGTATGGGGATCTCAAAGCGCTTGATGATTTAATAGATGAATATCGCAGAATTCAAAATCAAAAGAACACCGAGAGAGCTCATGCGCTGCGAAATCAGATCATGGATATGATCCGCAATACCCGCATATACGATGAAATCCGTGTATATGAGGATTTCAATGATTTTCTGAATGCTGTTCATGAGGCTTTGTCTCAGATATACGACTCGCAGATTCCTGAAGGCATGCATGTGTTCGGCGAGACTCCTGAAGGAGCGCAGAAAGAGAACTTCATATACGCCGTACTGCGACAGAAATTCAGAGAAGCCGTGCGCAAACTTCTTCAGCGTGTAAATGTGAAGGCAAATGCAAAAATGAATGCGCAGGCGTCAGAGGAGCATCGTGACAGCAACGCGTTCATTGACAGCACAGCAAGAAAAATCCTGCACGGATTTTTGAGCGATGATGGTGACACCGCTGCGTTGCGCTCCTGCGAGGACTGCGAGGAGCATGAGGATGAGGCTCTCAAAATCGCGGCAAAGAGCATGGAAGCGGAGTTCTCCGAGCTGAGAGATGCTGTGAGGGAGATAGCAGCGAGATTGGATGCGACAGACGAAATGGGTGCTCTTATGCACGGATTTGATGCGGGATACATAGAGCCGGGTGCCTCAGGCCTTATAACAAAAGGAAAAACAGATATCCTGCCGACAGGTCGCAATTTCTACTCGCTTGACCCGTTCAAAATACCCACAAAGGCCGCATGGGAAGTCGGCAAGAAGCTTGCTGATGCGATGTTGCGCAGATATGAGGAGGAAAAGGGGGAATTTCCGGAGAATGTGGCCATGTACTGGATGGCATCAGATATAATGTGGGCTGATGGAGAGCAGCTCGCTCAGATAATGTATCTCATAGGTGTTGAACCTGTCTGGGATGCTGACGGTCGTGTGGTTGATTTCAGGATAATTCCCGCTGAAACTCTTGGAAGACCGCGCATAGATGTGACTGTGCGTGTGAGCGCAATCATAAGAGACTGCTTCTACAACTGCATTGAGCTCCTCGACCGCGCATTCAGGGAGGTTTCATCTCTTGACGAACCAACTTCGCTTAATTTCCTGAGAAAACACGCAATTGAGAACGAAAACAAATGTGAAGACACTCATGCACGCATATTCTCATCAAAACCAGGAACATATGGCAGCGGTGTGAATCTCGCTGTATATGCATCTGCATGGAACACGCAGAAGGACCTTACAGAGATATTCATATACTGGAACGGCTACGCTTACGGTGACAGGAAATTCGGTATAAAAGCTCACAAATCTCTCTTATCGCAGCTAAAAACGGTTTCTGTAACATTCAACAAGACAACAACAGACGAATACGACATTCTCGGATGCTGCTGCTACTTCAGCACACATGGTGGTCTCACAGCTGCTGCTCGCGAGATTTCGGGAAAAGATGTGATCGCCCTCTACGGAGACACGCGCTCTGATAATGTTGAGGTCAGAACACTTGCTTCGGAGATAAGGAGAGTGGTGCGCGCAAAACTGCTGAATCCCAAATGGATAGAGGGTATGAAAAAGCACGGATACAGCGGAGCAAGCGAAATATCAAAAAGAATAGGCAGAGTTTACGGATGGGAAGCATCAACAGAGGAAGTGAGTGATTGGATCTTTGATGAAATCGCCCGCACTTTCGTTCTTGATAAGAATATGCGAAAGTTTTTTGAGGGTGAAAATCCCTGGGCTCTTGAAGAGATCGGCAGAAGGTTGATTGAGGCATATGAAAGAGGGCTGTGGAAAGCATCTGAAGATGTTATTGATGGCTTGAGGGCGGCGCTTCTGGAGGTTGAGGGGTGGATGGAGGAAAAAATAGGAGTCGTTGAAGGCGAATTTCAGGGCGGTTCCATAGATGTCGTGACGAAAGAGGAAGTGGAGGCTTGGAAGAAGAAATATGAGGAAATTTTGAGAGAATAAACATATTTCCTTTCCCAAAAGGCAAAGTGCCCGTGCAAATAATCCTGCTTCAGGCATCCGTTCGGGAATTTATTGAGCTATACTGCAATATTTCATAACAATTTCATAACATCCTTTTCTCCTTTGCTGGATTCGGATAAACAGTAACACACCATATAGGTTCATCTCTGTGACTATGTCCATCATCATGTCAATCTCTTCTCCCGGTGTCAGTCTCTTCTCCTGAGATCACTTCTCCTTCAGGAACGATGAGTAAATCTATGTCTGAGTCTTTTGTGGCATCTCCTCTCGCATATGTGCCATAAAGTACAATTTTTTATCTGTTATCGTATACTTTTTAATTTCTTTTTTTGAATTACTTTTCTATTTCTGCATGTCGCCTAACGTTTGATATGTGAAGTTTGCCGTAGGCAAATTTGGGCAGAGCAAGGCGAAGCCACATATCCTCCTGTTGTCCGAGTGCAAAAGCACCGAAGCGAGCGAAGGAAGCGGAGAGTCCCGAACCCCGCTCATATTCCTCCCTCTACTCTATTACTATGAGTCAGTTCGCTCACTCAAATAATCTAAGACTACTTTTACAAAGTTCTTTGCTATTTCCAGGAGTTTTCTCGCCTCTTCCTCTGTTACCATAAAACCGGTTTCATAATCTCCCCTCTGTCTTAAGTCATATGCTCTTCTCAATGCCTTCCCCAATTCTTTATCCAATTTCCCTGTTTTGATAAAATGCCGAATAAACTTATTACTCATGAGAAGATGCCTTCAAATCGTTTGTAAGCAATATAGCTTCTGCTGAGTAAAACATGGCATAGTAACATCTTGATGCACAGGAATCGAAGTCGCCATCTTTTAATAATAGTTCTGCACTTCTTAAGTATCTATCAGCTTTCTCAAGAAGGTCTTTTATTTCTTTTTTCATATCATCACACCTTCTTCTTTTACATTCAAAAGGAATGGAGAATTGTATTCCTTAAACAATTTTTCTGGTATCGCCCTGACTGAGCAAAGTTCATTTTCATTAAGAAGGATTTCAAAAAGTAAATCGTTTAAGGATTCTTCAACCTCAATAGGGTTTATATCATCGCTCACCACAATCAATATATCAATATCGGAATCTTTATTGTAATCTCCCCGTGCATAAGAGCCATAAAGGATAACCTGCCTTATCCTGTCTCCATAGTTCTTAATCAAATACTTTTTGACCTCTGTTAATATCCTCTTTACCTTTTCGTTCATCCTTCCCCCTCTATTACTTTAACCCATTCATGGGATTTTATTTTTTCTATTTGTTTTTGTATTTTTTTATCTTCTATGAGTAATTTATAAACTTCTTCTATGGTTTTCATATTCTCTTTTTCCAGTTTTTCAAGTTCCTTTTGCTCTCCTTCTGTTAAATTTCCTTCAATTTGCTTCTTCCAGTAAAGCTCAGCCCAGCGGTCGTAGTTATCTGACGCAAATCTGACGCATCATTTTTCCTTTAAAATGTAATACACTGCTTTCCCTCTCCCTTTTCTTTCTATTAGGTTTAATCCAAGCAGCTTATTCAACCATCTATTTGCTGTATCTCTACTTACTTCATACTTTTTCTGGACATCAGCACTGGTGATCCTCTTTTTCTCTTTGAGAAATTGAATTATTTCCTTTTCTCTTTCTGTAAGATCAAGATTGTTTAGATATTCCTCAGTAAGTTTTGATTTTCTAAATATAACCACTATGTTGTTTGATTTTATTTTAAATTCAGGTTCTGGAAGACCCCATTCTTTACACCACCTTATCATTTTATTCGTTCCAGTTCCAACCTCTTCCACATATCCTACCCCGAAGAAAATTCTCGCAATCAGTGGATTAAATGGTTCCGATGTATGCTCTTCTTTTAAGGTTTCAACAGTCCAACCTTCTGGTAATCTTCCTAGATTCCAGAATTCGATTCTATAATTCGATTCTATCATCAAATATTCTTATCTGTATCTTAGAGGGAATACGATAATCCCTGTGGACAATTGCATTTACTATAGCCTCTCTCAATGCCTTTGGTGGATATTCCCATCTCTCCTGTCTTTCAATCCTTCCTTCCTCAATCCATGCTCGCAGGGAAATATTGTTAAAGATAAACTTCTCAACTTCCTCCACCTCAGTAAACAAATCAGATTCTATTTCCTTAAAATCAAGCATCTCACCCCTCTTTTGTTGGATATGTAGTTTCATTTCCCATCACAATTTTAAGAAATGGTATCTTTTCATAATTTTCTGGAAAGTCATCTTTAACAAGAGAAAATCCACTCAGGAAGAAATATCCTATGGCAAATTTAGCCTCTTTTGATTTTTTTAATTGATCTTTCAATACTCTGATTAACTCTCTATTTGGGCTATTATCTATTATATTTGGTGCAATTTTATCATTCATGTTATTTCACCTCTTAAGAGCGGCGTTCGGGATTTCGGACAACCGGGGATATGTGAAGTTTGCTTGCAAGAGCAAATTTAGGCTCTGTAAAAGCCACATATCCTCCTGTTAAGTGGCCCCGAGAGGGGTGAAACCGAAGGGTTACGAGAGCTCATGCGTCATATATCCACCTCTCATATTTTTGATAACATTTTGACTAATTCCTCTTTGGATATGTTGTTCCATAGAGACACCTTTGATAGAATATCATTTAGTGTACCTTTTGCAATTTCTTTGTGTTTGGGCACAGTTATATTATGCTCACCTATTTCTGTTTTCTTTCTTAAACGCACGTGGCTCCCTTTCTGTCTTACTATTTCGTATCCCAATCTGGTCAATAGTTTGATTAGTTTATCCCCACTAACGACTGGTAACTTTGGCAGTTGAATGCACCTCTATTTCTGATATTGATAATATCCTTATATCTTCACCTTTTTCCAATAATTCTCCATAATGTACTTCAACAGCCTCTTTTATATTCTCCATCAACTCATCAAGTGTTTTTCCTTGTGTGAATATATCCACTCCTATACCTCTTGCACACCAGTATTCACCATCATTGTATATCTCAAATGTTACGAGCATACTATATCATTATTTAATTATTATTATAGTTATATTTTATTCTTAACGCATGAGCCGAATTTCACTTAACGTTCTGGGCATATCCGAAGTTCCGAGCGAGGAATTTGGGCGGAGGTGCGAAGCACCGAAGCCAGATACTGTTAGACGAAATAATAATCATTTCTCAAATTCATCCATGGTTTGAGGGGCAGGGATTAAAGATATAAATCTTGCGAGAATCAACAACGCCATGAATAAACCAATTATTGACTGAGTAAGAGTGAGAATGTACCCTAAAGTTTCCTTGGGAAAGATAGTAGAATAGCCAAAAGTAGTCATTGTAACAAAACTAAAGTTTAAAGATACAGAAAATGAATTGAGGTTGATTTTGCCCGTCTCAAACGCCCAGTCTAAGTTACGATAAAAAAGAGCAAACCAAAAAATAATCTCGGCATAATTATGTAGCAGAAGGATCACAAGGCGGCGAAAGCCTCGTAGAGCATAAGCTTTTCCTGCCTTTCTTGCCCTATACTCATCAAATAACAGCACGTTAATTTGGTAGATAAAGACTTCGAAAACTCGAATTATCCCATAACAAATAGCGATAACCTCCCACCAATGTAGACTCGGAGCTGAACACATCAATAATAGTACAATTGAAAGTAGTAAATTTCCTAAAACCCATCCATCAACAAAGCCATGACTTCCTCTGATGGCTGGAATCAAAGTACGGATCACCTGAAAAGGCGATATCCATCTCAGTATGCTGAATATCCCCGACCACAGCTCAACTACAAAAGATTTCATTAGATTCTCCCCATCAAGGCATTTCGCCTAACGTTTTGCGGGTATGCGAAGCCAGTAAGGGTTTGGGTGAGCGTAAGCGAACCACATACCCGCTGTTATCTGCCGTTCCATGCCTTATGGGATGTTCCATGCCTTATGGGATTAAACATAATAACTCTTTAAAATTAGTTATAATAATATCAGCCTCAAATAGCTGAGTTTTATTAAATGTAGTAGAGATAGCTATTGTAAATAGACCTGCCTTTTTGGCTGACTTTATTCCAGTTGGAGAGTCCTCTATAGCAATCACAGATTTTGCATCTAGTCCCAGTCTTTTCAGACACTCTAAGTAAGGTTCCGGATCTGGTTTGGGCTTATTATAATCACCCTCAAGGATGAGAACCTCAAACAATTTTTTCAAATTATAGTACTCCAACACAAAATAGACTAAGTCTGTTTCACATGAGGTTACAAGCGCAAGTTTATAATAGTTAGATAGGATTTGTAAAGTTTCGATAACATTTGTATACAACGGTGGAGGATGTATTCTGGCAAGTTGAACAACATATTTTCTTTTCGATTCCGCCATTTTTACTCCCTCTTCTGGTGGAATATTCAGTCTTTGAATAAATTCTGACACTGATAGTCCAGTAATGTCTCTTAAACTTACTTTAAAATTATTACGGTATTTTTTCAAAGTCTCTATCCAAGCTTTGAGGTGTAAATCCTGTGAGTCAACAATTACTCCATCAAAGTCCAAAGCTATAGCTTTGATATTCTGTTTGTTAAAATTAATTCTTTTAACTTTTGGCATCAAGAGCCTCCTTTCAACTTTCTTATGTGATTTTCAATTTGCTCTAAGTCTCTATATATACCTTGCAAGTTAGCTTCTCTCTCAGCCACATCTTTAGCCAAAACTATTACTTTATTCCATAAAATTAGAGGTCTCACTATGAGTTTTCCCTGGACTTTTAATGCTTCTATAATTTCTGTCAATTTTTGCTTTTTCGATTCTAATTCTTCAGTGCTATATCTCATAATATCTAAATCCACTATTTTGATCTCCAAAAATATCTGATTTAAGACAATGTCTGAAACATTTAATGCTTTAAACGCTGAATAAGCTTCTCTTCTATGTTTTTGGGATTCCTTAAGAAATTCCAGACCTTTCTCACGATTGTTGAGTTCACAATATGTTCTTCCAAGGTTTCTATAAATATATCCTTTCCATAAATGCCAACATGCTCTCTTTTCTGGGATTTTTTCAAGATATCTTATTGAATTCTCAAAAGCTTTCTTAGATTTTTCGAGATAATTTATTTTTTGCTCTTTCAAAGATTCTGACATTCTACGATAAACCAAACCAAGGAAGTCATTTCTTACAAGTTCTACCCAGTTTTTAATTGTCGATTTGATAGATATAGGATTGTTCAAACTCTCTTTTAACGGGAGCAATTCGCCCAATTCAGGCCTTGAATCTGGTAATTCAGTTAGCATATAATATTCACATGCTGATTGTATGATTGTTTTTAAAGATGAATCCAATTCTAATTTAGACACAAAATCTTTTAAAAAATTTATTTCGCCAAAATAGTAGGCTGGTTGAAGACTGTGTAAAATTACTTGATTCAAAACTACTTGACTTTCTTTTACTTCACCTTTTTTAATAGAATTAAATTTATTTTTCCAGTCATCCCACTTGATAAATAAACTTTCGGGATCAATAATTGTAGGAACTAAATTTTCAACAAATTTCTCAACAATAAAGTTTGCTCTTTCCTCTATATCTTTTTTATCAGTAGGGACTTCAAAACATCTAATGCCAGCGAGGTCTGAAGCTTCTGTAAAAAATTTACTTCTTTTAATTCCAATTAAAAAAATAAAGATTGATGCAGGGTTTAGTCTTTCAAATAATATTCCAAATTCGAACATTAGGTTAGGTCTTAATTGTTGAGCAAGAATAATAGCCTTAGATGCCTTTTTAATTTGGTTAAGAACTTCTTTGCCTAAGTAATAATCTTTCTCCTTCGGGTTCTTTTCATCACCACCTACAATGGGATTATACCCCTTTTCTTTCAATTTCTCTGCCACTTTAATGGCCAAGTTTTTATTACGTCCCCAAGCTATGAAAATTTGTTCCATAGGCTAACAACTCCATTGAGTGGAATGGCAGATAACTCGTTCATATACGCATTGCGTATATCCTCCCAATATCTGCATTGCGTACTCATTTTGTATGCTTCTCACCTCCCATCAAGCGGACTCTCTTACTCAGATTTTTGGCACGTGAGTATAATTTTCTATATTGTTCCGAGCCAGAATATATAATCAGGTTCTTTTAGCCATTTCTTTAAATAAGGATACCATGCAAAATTTTCGCACGCGTTCAAAATTTCAATCGCTTTCTCGAATCCCTTTCTAAATATCCTCATTCTTCTAGTCTCATTCAATTCCTCTATGAGCAAACGGAGCTTCTCCAAAACAGACACGCTCACAATCCTTCCGCCTCGCCTCAGATAGAAAAGCGCTGCCTTGAAAAAAGCCCTCTCACTCGCTTTCAGCTTCTTCCAATTTCCGTTCCTGAGACCTCTACGGAATGACGCAAAAAGCACATCTCCCGTCAACGCATACATTGCCCGCTGACCCTCCAATCTCTTTAATTTTCCTTCTCATATAAATATACTCTGGCATATCCGATGTGTCCGAGCATCAAGCAACATAAATAATTGAACAACTATCTATGGCGAAATGGATTGCTTGAGTTACTGAATGCATTGAGAGGAAAAAAGTGTCCATAAGTTGCGGCAATGTATCTCCTCTCATCTCGGAAGAATCGCTTTACTCTTAAAAGTTGGCAAATCAGCTGTTCATTACTGAAAGACAAGTCTTGACTCTGAAACGAAAGAGGAAGCTTGCTTTCACCTCTTCACGCAGTTCGCTCCACCCTGCTCCGTATGCCCCGTATGCGGAATCTCTCGGCGATGTCGCCCTTTCAGAAAGCTCTTCAACTCAGAGGTGAAGGAGGCGGAGTTCACATGGCGGGGATAGCAAACATGGATCAATTCACAATCTTAAGTTTGAAAGTAAAAAAGCCTGTGATAGCTCGAATTGCTGTTGCCATTGTGCAATGGCGGAAAATGTCACCTATTTGCAGCTTCAGAGAGACAGGATCCTGAGCTGGCTTGTTTCTTAAAGATGTGCAAGACCTGATAAACATTGTATAAAGTCTGCATCGCTTAGGTGCGGGGAAGATTGTGTGAAGGTGGAGAAGGGGCTGGTGCGATTCATGTCTTTGTGAGGAGGCGTTACGTGGTTTACGTGGTAAGTTTTAAATGGAGAGGGTTTGAAGGTTCCCGACTGAGAGGGGTTGATGGGGGCCGTCCTTCTGATCGGAACAGGAGGAGGTTGTAATAAGCAGCAGATAGTGTGAGATGTCCGCGGTAGAAAGTGATGTGGGAGGCGATCCTGAAACTCCGCTTTGCACAATCACTGCAGTGCTGCTGAGAGCCGTTGCTGTCGTGTGTCTCGGTGGTGATGAAAATGAAAGAGGAGGGAGATGTGAAAGAAGAACACTGCTCCGAAGATACAACACACACCGCATTCCAGCGCATCCAACACATCATCACCGGCATATTGTCGGAGATATCAGCATGCATGCGTGCTCTGCTCCTCCTGACTCATCATATTCGTTCATATTTTCATGATAATGCTCAAATTTTCATTCAATCTTCATTATCTCTTTCTCTCTGCACGCTATCAGGAATTATTGCAGGCACTGTTTTCAGCTCAATGTCCGAAATGCTCAAATTGATGCCGGGATTGCTCATACTGATCCCTCCTGCCAACGATATGCGCGGCAATGTGTATGGAGCGATGGCATCCCGGCTTGGAACCTCCATGCATCTCGGTATTTTCACTCCCTCCCTCAGGGATAATGTTTTATACAACAACATAAAGTCAACAATCACATTGACACTTTCATTCTCCGTTATTTTGGGAATTATTGCGAAGATTTTCGCCGGTATATTTGGCATTCAGAGCATTTCTGTATGGCTTTTCATATTTATTTCTGTGTTAGGCGGCATTTTATCTGGAATTTTCCTTCTCGGAATAACTGTTGCAATCTCAATATTTGCATATCGGCGCAAATTGGACATAGATAATTTCTCATCACCGCTCATCACCTCCGCAGGAGATATGACGACAATACCCTCATTATATCTCGCAGCGCACATCTTACTGCATCTTGAGAGCAGAGAAACAATTGCCATGATCATCTCCGCACTCTCTGTAACACTTTCACTCATACTCACATACAAAGGGCTCCGCACCGAAATAAGTCGTATAATTGGAGAAAGTTATCCCGTGCTACTTATATGCGGGATAATAGGCCTGCTTACGGGAACACTTCTTGAATCAAGATTGGAGTATCTCATCTCAAACCCCTCTGTTCTTGCAGTTATTCCTCCCTTTCTCGGTGTGAGCGGTGCGCTCGGCGGCATACTGAGCGCACGCATATCGTCAATGCTGCACGTGGGCATGATAAAGCCTGGATTTCTTCCCGATAGGCGCAGCATTGCTGATTTCACTTTGATATATGGGCTGTCTTCCTTCTTCGTCCTGGTAGGCGCGCTCTCGTGGCTATCAATGCTGTTCGCATGCATTGAAAGCGGCTCTCTCGGAGAGATGATCATGATCACTGTCATCGCGGGACTGTTATGCGTATCATTCATAAATATCGCAACCTATTACATCGCCGCTCTCTCATTCAAAGCCGGTTTGGACCCCGACAACGACACGATACCGCTTGTCACCAGCCTCACCGACATGTTCGGTGTCTTCTGCATACTCGCTGCATTGCACATCATGACCTGATCTGACATATCTGACTGAATCTCCGAGAAATTCAAAAATCGCTCAGCAAATTTGACACAGCAAATGAGGGAAAAACAGCCGATATATCTTTTCCATAAATTTCAGATGCTGAAATCGTTTCCATATTTATCATATCAGCCGCTTCCCTGACGATGAACTCGCCTATTCCCGCTGAGAAAACAACATTGATATTATATCGCTCCCTCTTCTCACGCAGAGCATCTGCGAGATGTTTTACCTGTGCATCTCTGACCTGTCTCGCAATATCCATCGCAACATCATGTCCAATCTCCTCAAGATCAGCACACACGACGCGTGAGAGCCGTCTCAAAGCCGCCTCTTTTGTTCTCTCAGCACCTCCGCTTTCAGGAGTGTCGCATGTGTATCCCTCCTCAGACAGAAGGCCGAGTGCAAGATATGCATCAGCTGTGATCGCGAAAAGTTCAGAAGATGCAGCACATTCAACCCCTTTTATCCGAAATTTTCTGCATATAAATGCGATATTTGTTCTCAAAACACCTTCATATATCAATTCATTGCGCATTAATCGCTCATAATCCCTTTTAGCGGCTCTTATCTCTCCTTTCACCACTGGTATAACATCTGTTGTTGTGCTTCCAACATCTGTAAATATGAAATTTTTCATATCTTTTGAGAGATAAAAAGAGGATGCGAGCCAGTTCGTCGCGTCAAAGAGCAATGGATGGCTGTCAACGACGCTTGCATTCTCAAAAGAGCAGTTTGTGCTGAAGAACTTCGCGCCTCTGAAAATTGATACCACCGCGTTTTTTATGAATATTATTCCCTCCGCCTTTGTCCTGAAGCAATCGCACAGCTGCCCTGTCATCACAACACCGACAGATGCGCTCCTCAGCTCTTCTCTCCCCTCCGCTCCATCCTCATAGCTGATCGCTGAGAGGATGCGGTGGAGTGCGGTCCTGTCCTTCCACAGAGGCGCGTATATCGTGCGTGCGATAGAACAATCCGAGCTCGCAACTTTTATGTTTGCACCTCCTATATCCAGGCCTATTCGCATCTTCGCATTCATCATGATATGATGAAGCACAATTTTGCATCAGAGTTTTGCATCAGATGATGCCCTCCATCTGCTGCCGGCAAATGCGTATGTGCGGAGAAAGGCAGAGAAAAGAGTGCGGAGGAGTGATGCGTGGCGGTGATGTGTGCGTGAGATGATGGAGAGATATTTATTTTATTTTGTGACTGAGAAATATCATACAGTGCAGCAGCAGGATAATACAGTGCAGCAGGATAATGCAGCAGGATAAATATGAAAATATGAAGAGATGATGTAGAAGTGTTATTGCTACTGGTGGAATTACTGGTGCTGTTCATACTGTTGATGCTTTCGGCATTTTTCTCAGGCTCTGAGACAGCGTTCATAGGACTTGGCAGGGTAAAAGCGAGGGCGATGCAGAAGCGAAGTGCCAGGCATGCTGATAAGATAAACAGGCTGATGGAAGATGCAGATGCGCTTCTCACCACTGTGCTCATCGGAAACAATCTTGTGAACATTGCAGCTGCGTCAATTGCCACATCCATCGCAATTGATGTGTTTGGAGAAATAGGTGTTGGAGTTGCGACAGGAGTCATGACATTGATCATACTCACATTCTGCGAGGTGTTGCCCAAGACGCTCGCGATCCGTCACACTGAGAAGTTTGCGGTCATTGCTGCAGCCCCCCTTTCGTTGCTGGTATCTGTATTCAGACCCGTCGCATGGCTTCTTTCAAAGTTCGCAAATATATTCGGGAAGGCGATAGGCCTGGACATGCGCGAAGGAAAGCCGGGAATCTCTGAAGAGGAGCTGCGGACATTCCTTGATATGGGCAGGGAGGAAGGTGTGATAGAGGAGGATGAGCATGAGATGATGGAGAGCGTCCTGAGACTTGATGAGAAAGTAGCTCGTGATGTGATGACGCCGATTGACGAAATGGTATGCATAAATGCAGATCAGAAGGCAGAGGATGCCGTCTCTCTCATAAGAAAATACGGATACTCAAGGATACCGGTGTGCGAGAAGACCAAGGAAAACATCACGGGCATATTATATGCGAAGGACATGTTGATGCAGGGGAATCTTTTTTTCAATAAAAAAGTGCGCGATATAATGAAGAGCCCATATATGGTGCCTGAGACCAAGAGAATTGACGAGCTTCTGAAGGAATTTCAGCGGGGAAGGATGCATATCGCGATAGTCGTTGATGAGCACGGCAGAGCTAAGGGACTTGTGAGCCTTGAAGACCTGCTTGAGGAGATCGTGGGCAGCATATACGATGAATACGATTTGCACAGGACACAGAGCAGAAAAAAGGAGAAAGCAGATGACAACCGCACACATGCATGAGCGCTTCACTCAGTTTTTATGTTCCCTATATCCGCATATCGCAGTTTTTTCTTTCCTGCTTCGTATTCAATTTCCTCCATATGTGCGTATTTCAGAACACTTCCAACTCTGTGTGCCTGTCCGAGAAGATGTTCGGGAACAAACAACAGCGCGTTTGTCGGGCAGACATCCACACATTTCGGATTTCCAGCGCAGAGATCGCATTTTATAGGCGCACTGACATCAGGATGCACGAATATTGCACCGAAAGGGCATGATGTCACGCAGTTATAGCATGCAACGCATATCTTCTCGTCTATTGTGACGATTCCATCACTCTCCTTTATCGCTTCAACTGGGCAGTTTGCCATGCATTTCGGCTCCTTGCACTGCCTGCAAAAAACTGGCATCCTCACAACTGGATGCGGATATATTGAGATCACCCTTATCCCCGCTTTTTTCGGATTCATCACGTTGAATTTACTCAATGCACACGCCAGCTCGCATAGCCTGCATCCGGAACAGCGCTCTGGTACAACTGCAAGTCTCATATCCAATTTATTATTTGGGTCTCCCTTTTTAAAAGTGGACTTGTTCCATAATTTTAATAGGAAAAGGAGAGAACATAGTGAGAAGTGATACGCATCTCATGTCTTGTGCACGGAAAGGGGACAGTGAGCGAGGCGTTGAAGTACAGACACAGGAGCGTTCAGGAGATTCCGAGCGGTTTTATAGCGTTTTCACACATCAGAAGACCTGTGGTTTTCTGGAACACGACATGGAAGTGCAATTTGAGATGTGTTCATTGCTATCTCTCCGCATCACCCCTGCCCGAGTGGGAGGATGAGCTCTCATTTGAGGAGGTCGAGGCGTTCATTGATGATCTTGCGGACATGCGTGTGCCATTGCTGATGCTGACAGGCGGCGAGCCGCTTATGAGGGAGGATTTCTGGGACATCGCATCATATGCGCATGACCGCGGATTGAGGACTGCGCTGAGCACAAACGGGACGCTGATTGATGAAGAAGTTGCACGACACTTGAAGGAATGCCACATAGAATACGTCGGAATCTCGCTCGACGGCGCGAATGAGCGAACGCATGATGATTTCAGGAAGCAGCCGGGAAGCTTCAGAAGAGCGATGGAGGGGCTCAAAAACTGCATCTCCGCAGGACTGAAAACGGGCATTCGCATAACAGTGACAAGACAGAATTACAGGGAGATAGGAGCACTTCTTGACATCGCGGTCTCCTTGGGAGTGCCGCGGTTCTGCGTTTACTGGCTGGTTCCAAGCGGAAGGGGGAAAGACATATACGGGCAGCAGCTGAGCTGCGAAGAAGCATTGAACATCCTTGATTTTTTATACAGAAAGGCAATTGAACTCGGCGACAAAATAGAGATACTCACAGTTGATGCGCCTCAGGACGCTGTCTTTCTGATGCAGAAGATGAAAGAAAACGGATTGAAAGATGAGTATGAAAGTGCGTTGAAGCTTATTGAGTTCACAGGCGACACATGCAGCGCGGGTGAGCGCGTTGCAAATGTTGACCCTGCGGGAAATGTGTATCCATGCCAGTTCGCTCAGATACCTTCGCTTAAAATAGGAAATATAAGAGAGCGCAGGTTCAGTGAGATATGGAACGATGACTCAAACAAAGTGCTGAACGCTTTCAGAAACAAACAGAAAAATCTGAAAGGTGCATGTGGCGCATGCGAGTTCAAAAACATCTGCGGAGGCTGCCGTGTAAGGGCTCTTTCGGCATTCGGCGATATATGGGCTGAAGATCCTCTCTGCCCCCTTGCCTCTCACTGCGACCGTAATTCCGCATGAGTCGGGGGCTTCCTCACCTCTCACAATCACAACCTCACCCCCCACAACCTCACCTCTCACAATCGCTCATGGAGTTTCCATAAAGAGGTGACTGTTGCCTCATCACTCGGGCAGCTCATGCTCATCCGGGGCTCTCGCAGGCTTCTTGGAAATGATCAGAAATGATCCTGAGACTGGAAATGATCCTGAGACCGGGAATAACTTAGAAACTATGTGGCGAGGAGAAAGAGAAGGAGGCTGAAGGCAGCGGAGATAAAAGGTAAGAGAATATGCGCGTGAATTTCAGCAAATTTGAGCTGATAGAACCCTATGATGCCGGCGATTTTCCAGAAGATGTGTCCAGAAAATACGGCATTGCAATTCGCAAAATTGTGAATCTGAACTCAAACGAGAATCCTTATCCGCTTCCCAGGGATGTTGTGCACGCGATTTGCGCAGAAGCGAAGGAAGTATCTCGCTATCCCAATCCAAAATACACGGAGCTCAAATCGGAGATTTCCTCATACATCAATGTGCCCTCCGCAAACATAACGGTTGGAGGGGGGGCAAATGAGATTTTCTCGCGCATCTGCTATCTGTTGGAACCTTTTGATGTTGTTGTAATACCAGTTCCGACATACACGATGTATGCATTTTATGCGATGATGCATGATGCCTCTCTTAAATTTGTCAGATCGGCAGAGGAGCGCAACTTCGTTCCATCCACAGATGATATCATTGATTCTGGCAGGAATGCGAAGATCATTTTCCTTTGTTCTCCGAACAATCCAACTGGCGCGGTCATAAATCCCGCTGAGATAGAGAAGATCGTTGAGTGCACAAATGCAATTGTCGTTGTTGATGAGGCATACGCTGAATTTTCAGGGGAAAGTGTTGTCAATCTTTCTGTTGAGCATGATAATCTGATTGTCGTGCGCTCATTCTCAAAATTCTTCGCACTCGCTGGCTTGCGCATAGGATACGCCGTCGCATCTCAGCAGATTGCTTCGCTCCTTGAGAAGATAAGGGAACCTTTCGCAGTTTCTTCAATCGCAGTGAAAGCAGCAATACAGGCGATAAAAAATGTTGAATACTTCAGGCGAATAAAAGATAAAATTGTCAGAGAGCGCGAATATCTATATGAGTCTCTGAAAAAGATAGAGGGTATGAAACCATTTCCCTCTTCTGCAAATTTTATTCTCGCAAAGTTTGAAATTCCTGATGATAAACTGACGGAATCTTTATACAGAAGGGGGATAATTGCGAGGAGTATAACCGGTTTATTGGGATTGAACGGAAACTTCATAAGGATAACTGTCGGGAGAAGGGGTGAGAATAAAAAGCTTGTCGCTGCTTTAAAAGAAATTTTTTCCCATTAACGCTGTTCTTCCAATTCTGTAGGCGGGGTGCTCATGCTGATTTGCCGTTTGAATTTTACTGAATTATTCACCGAATCAAATTCACCGAATCAAAACGAAACAGGACAGGACGAAATAAAACAAGACAAAGAAACAGAACAGAACAAAAAAAAAAAGAAAAAACAAAACAAAACAAAACAAAAAGAAACAAAAAAGAAAGAAGAAAATGGAGAAGAGCCTATGACAGCAATATTTCTTCAAACAGATCTGCTTCTACCTCATGTATCATCGGTATTTCTGTGACTTCTGATGCTATTCTGGTCAGTGCTGCGATGTCGCTTCTGTCTATGAGTTCAAGCTTGAATTTCCTTGTTCCTGCGAGCAGCTGTTTCAATCCTATTCCTATGCGTTCATAGAGATAGGTGTAAACGCCGACAGCCGACCATGGTATTTCTCCGCCCACTTTATCTCCGTATTTTGCTTTGAGCGCTTCAGCAGCTATGAAGAACCTCTCAGGCGAATTTCCGTACAGGGATGCGAAATTTCGCGGCAATTTTCCCTTCTCCGCGAGTTCACAGAAGTAAAGGGACTTCATCGCTGCCGTCAGAGGGGATCTTGCCATTGTTATCGTTTTCACATATGGTCCTCTGCCGTTGTTTCCGTTGAAATTACTGAGTGCTATCGCCTTGAATATCTGCGTTTCGTTTATGAAACCGCCCGCCATGCTTATATCAGGCACATATCTCCCTGCTTTATCAAGAATGCGAGCGCATTTCAGTATTTGCGCTTCTAAATATACTGTGGGAGTGCTCATCTCATTCATCATGGGAACCGGTGACATTCCAGTGCCGCCGCCTGCGCCGTCAAATGTGATGTAGTCAACCCTGGCTTCTGATGCCATTTTCATTGTCCATGCGACATCAACAGGGCGGTAAGCACCTGTTTTTATTGTCACATACTTCGCACCTATGCTGCGCAGCCACTCAACATCTTCAACAAAATCCTCTTTCGGAAATCCAACCCTGCTATGCCTCTCAAATGTCCTGAAAAGACCTTCTCTGAATGCATTCTGCACAACAGGGTCCTCAGGATCGGGCAACACTAAATAGCCACGCTTCTTCAGTTCAATCGCCCTTTCAAGTGATGAAATTCTTATTTCCCCGCCTATTGCCTTTGCACCCTGTCCCCATTTACGCTCAACAATGTTGACCTCAAGCTTTGACACCACATATTCGTCAACACCAAATCTCTGATCCTCCACATTTGTCTGAACTGCCACATCTCCATATTTTCCATCCCAATAGTCCCTGAATAATTTCACCCTGCGCTCCATTTCAGGCGATCTCTCAACCTTTCCATCAGTGAAAACTGAATTTCTGTCGACACCACATACATTCTCTCCTATGATAATGATTATTCCTGAGAGAGCTGCGCCAATCGCAAGCGCTTCCCAGTTGTTCTTTGCGACATCTGTTGAGCCGAATGCTCCTATTGCAACAGGTATTTTCAGCGGAATTCCTCCTATATTTGATTCAATGTTCACATTGTGGAAAAGTGCGACATCAGGGTTCTCCTCTATCCCCTCGGCGCCACGCAACCTTGACAGTATGTTGAAGTCGGACCAATCGAGTCCGTAATCCTTGTTCGACGCAGCAGTACTCCATCCAAATTGCTCTGGCTCCGGATACAATACTTCTCTTCCCCTGAACGCACTCTTTCCAATTTCGCAGAGCACCTCGCACTCCTTCACGCATATCGGACACATCCCGCTCAGCGCATTCACATCTCTCCTTCTCACGGATGTTCCCGTGGTGGACCTCGCATTCGCATATATATCTGCCATTTCAATCACCTGTTTGCAACGTAAAAGAATACGGATTGGTTAAGCACGCGGAACAGATCCCCATCTGATCCAGTATCCTGCCGTAATTCCTCATCTTCTTATTAAAAGCAAGCCTTTCTATCTTTTTTATACCGGCATCATCCAGTTTCTTCGTTTCTATTGCCTTTTTTGAGACACTTACGAGCTCCTCTCCAGCTCTTGTCCTTATTATCAATGAAGTGTATCCTTCCGGCGAACCGGAAGAGCCTGCTGAAACATCCGCAAGCTGTGCGGTGAAATCCTCACATATTTTGCATGTCGCACGCACGCAGGATTCCAGTTCTTCGGTGGGAATACTGAGCTCTCTGTCCTTTGTAACCACAATGAATCTCCCCTTTGAAACATAAAACCTCTCCACCTCTTTGATATCTATTCCCCGTTCAGCGAGGAACACCACCAGATCACGGTGCCAGAAAGCCTCAGTGCAGAAAAGCCCGATCAGGACTTTCACTCTGTCAAGCTCTAAAGCAGGGTCATGCAACGCCTGAAGTCTTCTCACCGCCTCTATATTACAGCCCGTGCCGACCATTGCGATATTTTCATAGCCGCGGTCTATCGCCTCCCATACACCAAGAACAGAAGGGCATGCTGTGTATTTTGAACCTCCGCCGCGCAAAACCTCTTCCGGTGTGGTGGCGATGAAAGGTTCGGCTTTCCAGTCCTCTGTCCGCACAGCGACAACGGCAGCATCTATAAATCCACTTCTCAACGCCTCACATAGCATTGCAGTTACGGCACTTCCATCCTGTCCCACCTCTCTCGTCCTCCCGTCCGCTGCCCTTGCACATATCATTTCTTTATAGTATCCAAGAACTCGCTCTTCATGCCGGGAGGGGAGAGGGCTGAAATCACATACGTCCATCCTCGGGCACTCCCCCTCACATAAACGGCAAACTGCGAATGAGCGAGGACAGAAGCTGAAACAGAAGCCTTTTGACACCATGCCGCCACAGCCCTTGTCAAACACCACTTCCTCCTCCTTATACTTCTTGAAATCTATGAACGCAGCACACGCACCACAATAGCAGCATACCGGGAAACTTCTTTTGTCTGCCATAATTCCTCCCTTTTTTTTATCACTGATGTTTCTCCCTGCTCTCTAAAAGCGAGAGATATAAAAAAACTATTTGAGAATTTTTCATAAAAATTATGAACGACAAAAGACGGTGGGGGGCCGGGTATGAAAAAAGAGGATTTCGCAAAACTGGAGGTTAAAGGCATGATTTTGCTGACTGATTTTTCTTTTTGCACGTTTTCTTTTTGTGCGAAAAAAGTCTGTGCGAAAAAAGTCTCACTCCTCTCAGAAGAAATACAGCACTCGAACGAGCGTGGAGCAGTTGCTTCCGCAGCACCTCGCGCGTTAATATGAGCTGAACAGGAACTCGCACTGCTGGTCCGAATATGAGAACACGGATGTTGCACTTTAACCCATTCTGCATGCTCCAGCACATTGTAAAACTTCGTGATATGTCAAGAGCGTCCAGTCTCACAACTTCAGATTTTTTAAGCCATCTATTTTTTCAAGCCGACGCGCCCACGAATACGGCATCTCCGTGAAGCATTCTCTAATCCTGTTTCAGTCCCTTTGGTCAGTATCCGTTTTTTGCTTTTAGCTGCTTTTAACTTCAGGAATGAGAAAAACTTCAGGAATGAGAAAATGATGAGGGGATGAGGAGAGGAATAATTTTTGATTTTATTGTGTTTATTGAAACATAAAGAAAAAGAAGGTTAGAGGAGGGGGAGTTATATCAGCTCTATATAACCGACGGAAGCCTTCAGGATCAGGAGGACATCACCTGCATCTGCGAGTTTTCCGTTGTTGTTCAGGTCATATCTCCAGTCCGGCTCTATAATGAGAACTGAGCCCTTGAGCATGAGGGATACATCACCTGCATCAGCGCTTCTGCCGTTGTTGTTGAGATCTCCTTTGATCCACATCCTCAATGATATGTCGGATTCATCTCCTGCGATCAAGGAGACATCAGTTTCATTATCAAAGAAGTGAGGTTTTGACACTTTTATTGAGTAATTGCCCTCACTAAGGTCCTCAAATAAGAACTGTCCCGTTTCGTTCGTTTTCGTGTCTCTTATTATCTCCCCGTCTCTCATAAGCGACACACTCACATTCGGAATGCCCGTGTTATTGCATGTGTATGTCACGCTCCCGATAATTTTTCCTCCCTCCACTCCACCAACGACGGTTACATTTGCCTCTGTGCAGTTCTTGTTGCCCACGAAGTCAACAGTGCAGAGTTTATATGTGTAGTTACCTGAGAGGAGGTTTGTATCTGTGTATTCCCTATCTGTTGCGTTCAACCTTGCGACGAGTGTGAAATTTTCGCTCTCATATCTGCGCCACAATTCATAATGCGAGATGCCGGTCGTGTCACGTCCTGCTGTCCACTCAACTGTCAGGTTGGCTTTGCCTTCTGTGTAGTTTATTGAGATCTGTGCGCTTTCATCCACATCCTCATCCCAGAGATGCAGGTCGAGATTTGTTGTCTCTCCACAGTCAAGCGTGTCTGTGTGAACAGTCGCGTTGTATATCTTGAACTCAACGATGTCGCCGCTTTTTCCTCCAACATGCAGCTTGTAATTATACACCTTTCCATACGCGGTCCCCTTCCAATTCTCCGTTTCGCAACTGTCCATCATCACATTATTTATCCATGCCGAAGCGATTGTTCCATTAGGGGCGATACTGCCGTTTATCGTGACATTTCCCCAGAAAACTGCATCACAAGGTGGTGATGGCTGTCCGCACACTGCACAGGTAAATAACAGAACTGCTGCAAATACATACAATCTCATTCATATACACCTCCTCCGCTTCATTTCTTCACGCCAGCTCACCGACACCGACACCTACACGAGCCCAAAAAAGAAAAAAAACAAAAACAAAAAAGAAAAAAAGGAAATCAAATCATACACATTCACCGCTCTTCGTGCGGCACGATTGTGCCCGGTTGGGTGACATAAACCCAGTAGCCCTTGCCTATATCCATGAAATTCCTGTCGCAGTATAGACCATTGCAATACAGTATCCATCTGCCATCCTCATAACCGTAGAGAGGTTCTGTGTAGCGGACCCCTTCAAGATATTGCGCCGGTGTGACATTTGTGCGCAATGAGTGGAATCCGATGAGGTTCCATCCCTCCACAACCTCATATGACGGTGGCAGCGCTCCAGGATTCAGGTAATAGCCTCTGTATCTGAATGTGCAGGCATCATCCATAAATATCCAGTATCCCTTTCCTGTTGTCATAGTCGTAAGCGTGCCGCCAAAGTAGGGTCTCCAGGTAAGCCATGTCCCGTTCCGGGCATCATATGCATGCACACTGTCTATCTCATCCATGCAATCTGCGAGAACGCTGTCTATGGACTCGTTTTCAGGAATAAGCGGCAGTGATATGAGGTTCCATCCTTTGGTCAGTGATATTGAGTAATATTTCGCTGTGTATGTAGCGCTGCCGCAGTTCTCGCCTGTTATTGATTTGTTCTCGTTTCCGGCACTGTCAACCGCAGTCACCACATAATAATATGTCTGCCCATCCTCAAGGAAGGCTTCATCTGTCCACGATGTATCGCTGGCATCCACAACAGCAACAAGGTCTCCTGGTAGGTTTGAGCATTTTGTGTCATTTCTGTATATACGATAATATGCAACGCCGCTCAGAGCATCATTTGCAGCACTCCAGCTCAGGTCAATACATCCTGAGGTCTCATTGTATTCCACTGTCAGATCTGTGACCTGCGAGGGCGCTGTTTTATCAACCAAAACTGCATTGACCTCAGTATCGCTTGCTTCATTTCCAGATTTGTCGCTCACATATACGGTGATGTCATGCCAGCCCTCCGACAGTGATGATATGTCGCATGAGACATTCATTGAGGTGTTCTGCGATGGAAGTGTGCCGTTGCACCAGACATCGCCAACTGAAATGTTGTAAAACTGCAGTGCGAATGGCTTGTTATCAGACACATCAAAGCTGACTGAGACATTGTCCTCCGTTACGGGCAATATGTATGGTGACGATTCCGTCGGCGATGTTATGTCCACTGAGGGCGCCTCATTGTCTATGATAACCGCATCTGTTTCTTCAGAGGTGTTCCTGTTTCCATACTCATCCTCAACCGTAACACGCACGGTGTAGTTGCAGCTTTCATTCGTGTCTATGTGTATGAGGAAGCTCCATCTGCCGTCCGTGTGTGCTGCGGCATCCTCTGTTATATTTGTTCCTGAAGTGATGTTCGCAATGTCCCCATCTCTGTATATCGTGATGTTATATGGGTTGTTCTCCGCAGAGCTGTCCGTTGTGAAGTTCACCCATATCTCTTCGCAATATTTCGTGTAAACAGGCGCTGATTTGTTCGGCGTTATATTGCCGATCTGCGGAGGAGTGGCATCCACCTCAAGACCAACAGTGTCGTCAAAATAGCCTCCTGCATTATCATATGTCCTGACACTCCATGTGTATGTGCCTCCTGAAGCAGGCGTTTTCACCGAGAAGCTGAACTGCAAACTTTCTTCCGCAGGTATATTATACTGCGATTCATTTGTGCTCTCCCATTTTATATACTCCTGACCTCCCGAAACTGCCTTTGAGGCTGTCCAGCCATCCGGTGGTGTCAGATAGCTCAAATTATCGAAGTTATCATAAGGATAGGACTCGTAGAGATAGACCACAGTTATACTGTCATTACCGCTGTTGGATACGTTCAATGCAATGTTTACAGTCATATCCGCTCCCACAGTGCTTGGATTGAAAGTTGAGTCTGAAGAATGACTCATCGGCTCCACTGAACTGCCGCTCATTGTTGCGATTGCGGTTGCGGAGAACGTGATCACCGCGGCGATAAGCAATACCACACGATATTTCATTATCTGCATCACCTCCAAAAACTTAAAACTCCGATGGGGTATTTAAACTCAACCAATGTTGTCAGCAATATTTCAATAAACATAAATAAAAATTTCACATATTTGCAACAAATTTGAAACAATTGATGGAGAAAATCGTATATATATGAGATGGAAAGAGGATTACCTTTTTGATGAGTTCAGTTCAGGATGTTTTTTGAGGAATTCCCGCACTTTTCTGCTTTTAATAGCCTTTTTACCGTGCGCCTCTACTATATGGGCGATGATATCGTGTGTTTCCATATTGCAGACGGGGCATTGATAAACAGCAGTACGATGTGCAAGCAGTGGTTTGAACAGCGCATCATAAGATATGCAGAACCAGACCACAAAGGGCGCTGCCATGCCGACAACACCTATGGAGAGAACAATGAACTTCGCAAACTCATCATTGTGTATGACAGCGGGGAAATGAGCGACAAAGTCCGTGAGATGTATTGTGAAGAGGAGAGGTATGCCGTAAGCAAGCATTTTGAATCGCTCGCGGATGCGAAGAGATGGCGTTGCAATCGCGAGTGAGAGCAGTGCAACAATGTTGAAGTTCGTGAGATATGCTTCCCGCAACCTCACAGCGTATATCTGAGCGTGCGTGTATCCCATCGCAAGCAGTATATGCTTTCCGCATATGAAAACGATATCCTGATAAAACCTGCCTGCAAACCACCAGAGCGACAGAAGTGCTGCAGATGCGCATAAGAAAAAAATGAGGAACTTCGCAGCATCTTTCAATGCTTGAGCTTCCATTCTTATTTCCATTTCTCGCTCCCTCTCTTTTTTTTGTTTTTGTTTTCATTCTCATTCATTCTCACTCTCATTCTCACTCCCTGTCTCCGTTGCGATGTTGCACGACGAACATGAGCCACAGCATGAACATGAGAACAACAAATATTATGAAGGATGCCTGCCAGAGGTAGACATGCAGGAAGTCAAATGCGCTCAGACTGTGTATGCCCACCATCGTCAGGATCACGAGTCTCGTGATGTTGAGTGCATAAAGGGATGGTATGCCGATGGCGATTCCTATGCATCTTTTCCTCCATGATGTTGGATATGCTATGACGCATGCTGAATACACTATTGATGAGAAAATCGCTGTGCATTCATCTATGATCTCAAGCGAGAATCCATCCACACTGATAAGCGCTCCTGTTACACTCGTATTTATGCCGAAAAGAGACAGGACAGCAGCAGTAATGGATGCTGTAATGCTTTTGAGCGACGACATAAACTGAGATTCGCCCGCTGAGAGCAGATAATATGCTGTGTAAAACGCAATAATGATTGAAACGAATTTTATGACAAACTTCACAGCCTCTGTGTTCGCTCGCAATTTTTCACCGAGCACGGTCATATTGAGTCTGCCATCACCCATGCCAAAAATAAAATCTGAAAAAAATAAAAGCATAACGCTTCGCCAGTGAAAGTGATAGAACTCTCCTGAGTCATCAGAATCAGCTGAGTCATCAGAGTCAGTCGATGACATGAGACATGAGAAAAAGGAAAACAGAGGAAGAGAGAAAACAGGATGACGGGTCAGGTAACTGTCACGCTTTTGGCGAGGTTTCTCGGCTTATCCGGGTCGAGTCCGCGCAGCAGTGCAAGTTGATAAGCGAGTATCTGGACGGGTATTATCTGAACAACGGGGTTGAGCATATCACTGTCCGGCACTTTTATCCAGCAGTCAAAGTCATAATTCACTGAAGATATTCCAATTATGTATCCTCCCCTCGCTCTTACTTCCTCCGCGTTTGAGATTATTTTTGAGGCGTTGTCCTTTGAAACGAAAACTATGCAGGGAGTTCCCTTATCTATCAAAGCGAGGGGTCCGTGTTTCAGCTCGCCACCTGCAAACGCCTCCGCATGTATGTATGAGACCTCCTTTATTTTGAGAGCAGCCTCAAGCGCTGTGGCATACTGCAGACCTCTGCCTATCAGATATATATGCTCTTTGTCAGCGAGCATCTTCGCCACTTCACACAGACGCTCCCTCATAGTTCTTGAGGTGAGATTGTAAATGTCAAGATACAATCGCTTGACCTCAGATACAAAATCATCATAATTTCCAGCGAGTGCATATGCGAGCATCGCCATCAAAGTCACCTGCGATGTGTATGTTTTTGTTGAGAGAACACATATCTCAGGACCCGCGTTCATCAACAGGCATTCATCGCTTTCCCTCGTGAGCGAGCATCCCATCATATTCACAATGCTTATCACCCTGCTCCCCCTGTCTCTCGCAACACGCACAGCATCAAGCACATCTGCCGTCTCTCCAGACTGCGATACAGCAAAAACAAGCGTTTTATCTGTGAGGAAATGCTCATAATTCTCAAATTCAGATGCGAGAACTGCGTTAACATGCGTCTTTGCAATGCGAGAAAACAGATAACTGCCGGCGAGACATGCGTGATAACTTGAGCCACATCCAATGAAAAATATACCGAACGCGTTTTTTATGGCATCAATCACATTCTTCACAGTTTCCTCATCCTGTTGTATCGCTTTTTTTATTGTGTCCGCCTGTTCTGTTATCTCCTTCAGCATGAAATGCCTGAATTCTCCTTTTTTCGCCTGTTCTATGTCCACCTCCACAGAATCAACAGGTCTTTGAACGAGTCCCTCATTGAGATTATATATCCGGATGCTCGCATGCTTCTCCGTCAGCGCACTGAGCGCACCGCAATGACTGGCACCGCAATGATTGTTAACATCGCGCACATCGCACATATCGCGCACATTGCGCACATCACCGCACGCATCCGGTGCCGGATCAGCATCAACGACGACCATGTCGTAGTTGTGCAGATATATCACGCGATTTGTCCACTCAAGAAACGAAGGTATGTCGGATGCGAGGAATATGCCCCTCGCGGAGACACCGATGACGAGCGGAGAGTCCTTTCTCACACCAACTATTTTATGCTCTCCCTCTTTCATCACAATTGCGGCGAAACTTCCTTCAAGCGATGAGAAAGCATGCATGCACGCGCTCACGAAATCCCTGTTTAAAAGAAGCGCATCCTCTATCAGATGCGCAATCACCTCAGAATCCGTGTCACTGCTGAACTTATGCCCCTTCTCACGCAGAATCTCCTTTAAATGCCGGTGGTTCTCTATGATGCCATTGTGCACAACAGCTATACTGAATGTGCAATCAAAATGCGGGTGCGCATTCCTCTCAGTAACAGCGCCGTGCGTCGCCCATCTCGTGTGAGCTATACCTATGCGCCCGCTCATTTCTCTCGGGTTCACACGGCTGCACAGTTCCTCAACCCTGCCAGCAACCTTCTTCCATTTTATCACATCAGACAGAACAGCTATGCCCGCAGAATCGTAACCACGATATTCAAGGTTTTTAAGACCTTTTAGCAGAAAATAAACAGCATTCTCCTCGCCTATATACCCTATTATCCCACACATGGCAATACCTTTATGCTGCTATCATAAATAACATTATATTTTTGATATTTTCGTAAAAGATAAAACAGCATAACGGAGCATGACATATATAAAAGATAAAATAAAAAATAAAAAAGCCCGCACTTCATCGCCTCACTGCAGTGAGGAGGATAACGCGGAGACATCTCTCATTTATCATGCATAAATCTTCTTATTTCTCTCAGATTTCTGAGCAATTCAAGACCCTTATCTGTGATGCGATATTTTTTATCATTTGAATTCACCTCTATGAATTTCTGTTCAATCAGGAAATCGAAATATTTCTGGAAAGTTCGCCAGTCCAAAAACGCTTTTTGCATCACTCTCGTTTTCCTCGCATAACCCCTCCGCCTTATCTCCTCATTCATCGCATTTAGTATATCGGAAATTATCTCCCATTTGCCCCTGGCTCGCACACGCCACTCCCCCCATTTAAAATCTCAATAAAATAAAATTATTGTATTTTTCAATCTCAAAATTCTTTCATATATATGAAAAAATTTGTTATTTTGATTGTTCAGTTATTTTTTAATATAACATCATTTTAATATAACATCATTAAAATTGCGAACATTATTGCGATCATACCTATGAAAACGCAGAATTTTGAGAAATTGAGAGATGATGCAATTTTCAGCAGGATGTCCATAGTTGCATATCCAATTGCGAGAGATGTCAGGAACATGATAGCAGCATTAAGTGAGAAATAAGGTAAGGGGTGCCGCAGAGATTCCACAGATACAGCGCCGAGAACTGCCGGAACGCTTATGATAAAGGACACTCTCAATGCACTTTCCTGATTTATTCCTCGCAACAGCAGATAGCTTATCGTCATCCCCGACCTTGAAACACCGGGCAGAATCGCAAATCCCTGCACAATGCCGAGAAAAAAAACCTCAGTCGGGCGCATGTCCTCCATATTCCTGAATCGCTCGTGGTCAGACGCTGCAGAACCGCTCAGGCCTATGACAACGCCTGTGAGAATGAGGAGTGCCCCTATGAGAAGTGTGATTATAGCGCTCGCACTTCCGCCGCTCACGCTGTTCACATAATCAAAGAGATCGTGAAGCAGAAACAGAACAGGCACGCCCGTCATCCCGGTTGCAGCAGTTGCAATGAAAACAACACGCAGCAGCACACCATCCTCCTCATGTCCGCCCCGCCTGCGGATAAGGTTCATTGAACATACAATATAACGCATCATTGAAGCAAATTCTCCTTTGAATCTCAGAACTGATGCAAACATTGTTCCGAGATGGAGAAATATCGCGTAAGACAGCGCATCTCTCGGGTCGGCGCCCAGGATATTGAGCATAACGAAGATAACGCCCTCACTGCTCACTGGCAGCCATTCCAAAACACCTTGCAGCACGCCTATGAGGAATGCCTGTGCGTGCATCATTCACCGCACCACATTCACCGCACCATTATCAACGCTCATATCACGCTTCACATTGCAGCTTCACATTGCAGCTTCACATTGCACCGCTGATCATCGCACATCATTCAGCACATTCAGCATTTCTGGCATCTCCACTATTCTCGCGGGAGTTCCCACAGCCATTTTCCATGGGGGCACATCCCTCGTGACCACTGCGCCCGCCGCGACGAATGCACCCTCTCCTACCTCCACATCGGGCAATATAACTGCATTCGCACCGATTGTCGCACTTTTCCTTATGACGGGCCCTCGCAGCTCACCACGCACTCTAAGCGGATATTTATCGTTCGTGAGCACAGCATTGGGACCTATAAACACAAAGTCTTCAATTGTTGTATTGACAGGTATAAAAACATTTGACTGTATTCTGACATGATTTCCGATTGTTGAGTAACCCTCTATGACAGTATTTGTTCCGACAAGGACATCATCACCTATTTTTGTTCGCTCCCTTATCATCACATTATGACCGGTTTTGAAATTATCACCTATGACAACATCACAATAAATAACAGTATTTGCTCTTATCAATGCATTTTTTCCAATTTTGGCTCCTTTATAGTTCTTTTCTTCCCATTTTTCTTTGATATTTTCTGATATATCTTTCAATATATCAGCGGATGGAAATCCCACGATAACATGCTCCATTATGATTGAGTTTTCACCTATGTGCGTCTCACCATATATCCGTGCTGTCTCATGTATGTGGATCACAGGTTTTTCACCATAAAAGGACCTTCTCTGTGGTATCCCAACCTTTTGTAGTATTCTCTGACGCCTATTCCGCTCATCACCGCGATCTTTCTGAATCCCTCAGATTCTGCTATCTCCTCCGCTTTTGCGAGCAGTTTTGCGCCGTAGCCGCGATGCTGCCAGCTTCTCTCCTTTCTGGTGCCCAGTGGGGCGAGCTCGCTGTAAACATGAAGCTCACGGACGAGAGCAGCGCGTTTAAGCTCAGCTCTGTGAGGTTTGCAGGGGAATCGCAGGCGAAGAAGTGCGATTAGAATGTCATTTGAGATGTCCTCATAGGAGATGAAGAACTCGGTGCCACCACAGGCCTCATATGTCTCACAGCACAGCTCGACCCTCTCCGGAAAATCTCCATGCAATGCTCTCAGACCCGCCTCACGACATCTGACACAGACGCATCTGAGACCCTCCTCCGCAAGCCTCTCATGCACAAGCTGGCGCAAGTTGCTCTTCTTCACGCCTGCTTCTATGAATTTTGAGGGAATATCTCGCTGAATTCTCTGTATACGAACCCAGCGAGGCACCATTTTTTTAGCATATGCGATCACCTCAACAGCATCTTCCGTGCTGAGCGGTTCATACTCGCCACGCCTCCACATATCATAGAGCTCAGTTCCGCGGATTACGAGCGTCGGATATATTTTGAGGAAGTCGGGCTTGAATTCATCATCGTGGAAGATGCGTTCAAACATCTCCATGTCGTCTTCAAAGGTGCTTCCTGGAAGTCCGAGCATCACATGGAATCCCACTTTAAGCGCTGAATCACGCAGCATTCTGTTTGCCTCAACGGAGTCTGCGACCGTATGACCTCTGTTTATCCTGTGCAGGATTTCATCGCGAACATGCTGAACTCCTATCTCAACCTTTGTAACGCCGAGATCAAGCATGATGTCAATTTCCCGCTTTCCCGCTTTGTCAGGGCGTGTCTCAAATGTTATTCCAGTGTTTCTGACAGCACGACCGCGGGCTGCGCCGAAGTCATTCAACGCATCAATACAGCGATTCACGAACCATCGCTGATATGCTTCGCTGCGGGCTGTGAGCGTTCCGCCCATCATTATGAGCTCCACCTTGTCGTAATCATGCCCTATCTCCTCAAGCTGCTGAAGTCTTGCGATCACCTGTCTGTATGGGTCAAACCCGTTCTGCGATGCTCTCAATGCAGCGGGCTCCATGCCAACATAGCTCTGCGGCGACTTGAAAGAGGAGTGAGGACCTCCCGGACACATGACACAACGACCGTGAGGGCATGGATGCGGAGAACTCATAACGGCTACGGGAGCCACTCCTGATGCAGTTCGCATTGGTTTCCTCCTCAAATGCTCCCTCAAATCAATGTCTTTGAGAGTTTCCGGCACGACAGGCACGATTGTTTTCATTACAGTTTTCAGCACATCCGAATTTTTAGGAATCCTTCTCAATCCGTATTTTCTGCTCACATCCTTCTTCAATCTGTTCAGGTGCTTCATGTCAAAGCTTCTCGCTGCAGTGAGCGCCTCAGCTATCTCCGCACATGCCCTCTCATATTGTTCCTCATTCTCAGCGTCAGCGCAGCTCGCATTATTATCGCTCACATTATTATTATCAGATACATCATTTATGAGGTTTTGGATGTGTGGGATGCGTGAGGGCAGTTGAGTGAGCAGTTGAGTGAGGGGCGCGGGATATGGGACTGAAAGGAGGTTACACAAAACGGCTGCTGGATGTTGATCTCAGCGATGAATCTGTGAGAGTCAGGGAGTTGAGCGATGATCTCCTGCTGAAGTTCATAGGAGGCAGGGGATTGGGTGCGAAATTCGTGTGGGATTTTTTCAGGGAGAAGATAAACAGTGTTCCTGCACGAAGAGAGGTGTTCAGGGAGGAGGCTCTGAAGCCTGATAACATAATCCTCATCGCCCCCGGACCGCTAACAGGTCTTTATTTCCCGGCTGCGGGGAAGACATCGATGTCTTCAATATCGCCTGCAACCGGCATATATGCCGATTCAAACTTCGGAGGCATGTTCGGCGTTGAGCTCAAGCAGGCTGGATATGATGCACTGCTCATAAGAGGCGCTGCGAGAAGGCTGAAATACATATTTGTGAACGATGATGAGGTCAGGTTCATAGATGCATCATCACTCAGGGGAAAAGGATGCGTTGAGACGGAGAGAGCCGTAAAAAAAGACATTGGCGATGAGGAGGTGCGTGTTGCATGCATAGGTCCTGCCGGCGAAAACAAAGTGCGTTTCGCATGCGTGAACTCTGAATGGGGTCGCAACGCGGGCAGAACAGGAATGGGCGCGGTGTTCGGCGCGAAAAATCTCAAGGCAATAGCAGTTCGTGGCTCAAAGGATCTCGCAGTCCATGACATAGATCGCCTTCTGAGAGTCGCTGAAAGAGCATTTGAATATCTGCAAAACCATTTCCTGTTTGATCTGTGGCAGGAACAGGGGCTTATGAGCGTTGTTGACTACCTGAACACAGTCGGAGTCCTCCCATCTTTCAACTTCAGAGCCGGCGTTTTCAGAAATGCAGAGCGCATTAACGGCGAGGAGATGGTGCGAAGGTTCAAAATAGGAAACACCTCATGCTTCGCATGCCCGATGGCCTGCGGAAACATATGTCTTGTGAAGGAAGGAAGGTTCAGAGGAACTGTCGTTGAGGGCCCCGAATATGAGACCACATGCATGTTCAGCTCAAACATGGGGGTTGATGATTTCTCATTCGTCGTGAGAGCGAATTATCTATGCGATGAGCTTGGAATGGACACTATATCAACGGGAAATATAATAGCCGCACTGATTGAAGCGCAGGAAAAATCAATAATCACGGAGGAGGATGTGGGATTCAGCATAAAATGGGGTGAAAAGGACAAAGTGCTCTCATTGATTGAGATGATAGCCCGCCGCAGAGGCATAGGAGATGTGCTGGCTGAGGGCTCATTCGGCATCATACGAAAATGGAAGCATATGGAAAGCGTCATATCGCATGTCAAATATCTCGAGCAGAGCGCATATGATGCGCATGCATCCGAATGTATGGCGCTCGCATACGGCACATGCGACATAGGAGCACATCACAACCGCGCATGGCCTATCGCCAAGGAGCTTGAAGTCGGTCAGAAATGGGGAATACACGAGAAAGTTGACATAGTCCTCTATCATCAGGCTGTCCGCCCCCTTTTTGACATGCTCGGTGTCTGCAGGCTGCCCTGGATTGAGCTCGGTCTGCCTGAAAAATATTATGCAGATGCATTCTCAGCGACAACAGGTGTTGAAACATCAATTGAAGAACTCCTGTTCCGCTCAAATGCGGTTTATAACCTCACAAGAGCAGTTGCAGTTCTTCTCGGCATACGAAAAAATGATGACTATCCTCCCAAAAAAGTGTTTGAGGAGCCACTGCAAAACGGCCCGAACGCAGGAAAACGAATCTCAAAGGAGCGTTATGAGAAAATGCTTCTCACTTATTATGAGAAGCGTGGATGGGATGAGAAAGGAATACCTCGCAAAGAAACGCTTGAGAAGTTCGGTCTTAACGATGTCGCGGAGGTGATTGAAAGATGCATTGGCTCCTCGCACAGTGCGGAGAGTGCGGAGAGCTGCGGGGAGAGCTGCGATAAAAAACAAAATGCAGTTCATGGCAACAGCTGTTAAGGGTCTTGAAGATGTTGCGGGAGCGGAGCTGAGGGAACTCGGTGCTGAAATCATAAGAAAAGCCGGCGGAAGAGTTGAGTTCAGGGGCTCTCTGGAAACACTTTACAAAACAAATCTCGCCGCAAGATGCATAAACAGAGTCTTCATCATAATTCACAGAGCCAATGTTGAATGTCTTGATGACATATACAGAGAGTGCAGAGAAGTTGATTACTCATGGATAATATCAAAAAACCAGAGTTTCGGTGTGAGGGCGAAGAGAATTGGAGAGCACCCTTTCAAAAGCCCAGAAATAGCATCAACAGTGGGAAGAGCGATAACGGAGAGCTTCGCCGAATCCGAAGGAGAGCGGCTTAAGGTGAATCTTGACATGCCCGATGTTGAATTCCATGCGTTGCTGAGGGAAAAAGAGTTTATTTTGACCGTTAACACAACAGGAGATTCTCTTCATAAGAGGGGATACAGAGAATATCAGCATTATGCATCAATAAAAACAACACTCGCATCTTCTCTCATAAAATTCAGCGGATGGAAACCATCATTTTCATTCCTTGATCCCATGTGCGGCGGAGGAACAATCCCGATAGAAGCAGTTCTCATGGCAAAAAAGAAAACAAATACCAGGGATTTCGCTTTCAGAAAACTGAAAATTCACAATGAAGAATTATATGTTGAGATCGTGAGGAGAATGAAGGAGAAAGAAATAGAAAAACCGAACGTGAAAATAGCTGGTATGGATATATCTTCAAAGCACCTGGAGGGTGCAATTCGTAATGCGAAAAATGCGGGAGTGCTCAGTTTCATAGAGTTCATTCGCGGTGATGCGAGAAAACTCAGTAAATATATAAAATTTTCGCCAGAATTCATCGTGGTGAACCCTCCATATGGTATAAGATCCTCAAGAAAACGCATCATAGGCGCGCTATACAGGGATTTCCTGAGATCTCTCAGAGAAATATCGTGTGGATCAACTCTCACCGCTGTCACAGCTGCAATAAAGGAGTTTAAATCAGCATGTGAGGCGAATGAAATAGAAATAACGGAGGAAAGGTCTGTGATGTATGGAAATCTGCCGGCGGAGGTTTTCAAATGTTCAATATGATGTGCTCAGCGAATTGATCAGCGAATGAGTGCGAATGAGTGATGGGATGGGATAAGATGGAATGGAATGGAAAATGCTGCTATCTGCTTGTGAATATTTTGTCAACACGGATATGCTCCCTTCTGAATGAACGGCTGTCGCATATTCTCCTGAGAACTCTCTCCACTTTATCCTCCACCTTGTTATCTTTATTATTTTTTATTTTATTATCATTTTTTTTACTTTTTTTATTATTCTGTCCGTTCTTTTTATTATCCTTCTTCAAAAAATCAGCATAAATTGTGCGGCAGTTGGGGTGTGCTGCGAGCTCAGCGTTGTAAATGACGAAATCCCCATTTTTGAGAAGGAATTTGCATTTTCGCAATTTTCGCTCAATCTCGTGCCCTTTTGTGTTTTCGTTTATTTCATATATTGCGATGTCTGCGATTGCGCCCGCACCCATATGACCCTTCATGTCAAGACAGAGGAATCTTGCGGCATTCGCACTTCTGACGCGCGCAATATCAAACAGCGAATACTCATAATCAGAGATAATGGCATCACCGAAAACATCTTTGCGCATGTTCCTGTCCATCAGTGCTGCGAACACCTTCGGATAGTCTGCGAAAATGCATCCGTTGGGGCTGTCAGTTGAGAAAACGATGTTATTGAACGCATGTGCTTCCATTGCGAGTCTCACTGAAACTTCCATCTCCTTTTTCATTTCTGATTTTTTTTCCGTTTCTGCTGCGCTGAAAATCAGCGGTTTGTCAAATCCGATGTCTATGAAAACACCGCTACCGGCTGCATCTGTTATCCTCGGTCCGTCATGAGGTATTGAAATGCCTATGTCAGCAGAGCCCCCATCTCTCAGAAATTTAAACGCACGCTCATATGTCTCATCATCTGTAATGCCGGATGAAATATGAGAGAGCCTGAAAGCCTTTAAAACATCCAGTGGCACATCTCTCAGGATATCTTCACTCGTTCTCATGTAAATGGGAATGTTTTTCATCACAATCCGCATCTCATTATCGTCAATCTCATAATCACAGGGAACATCATTCTGAGAAACCGATTTGAGGAATTGAATGCATGTTTCCATATCAATTTCCCTGTAGAAATATCCTTTTCTCTCGTATGAGACCCTCTTATCATAAATTTTGATGCCTATTGCTTTCGTAATCTCAGCAAGACGCCGGAACACGCCTCTCACTGTCTCGTGATCCCCCTCCCTTATCTCATCTGCAACCTCACGAAGGCTCACAGCCAGGAGCGCGGAAACATCCACGAATGGTATTGAAGAGAGCTCGTGATGCACATACGATGCTGTGTCAATGGTCATGAGTGGCTCGTTCACATGAGAATAGCCCATCATCGCATATGTCAGTCCAGCGGCCGATACAGTCGGAAAATTGAAGATATATCTTGCGAAATTCAACCCGTATGTAGCAACATGACTGTGCACATCAACTCCAGCGGGCATCACAGCGCACCCATTCACATCAAGAACTTCAGCATCACTCAGTTCATTCAGTTCATTATCAATGTGGCATCCATCAATGAATATGTCCATCTTCTCGCCGTTTATTCCGTTCAGGGGATCATACACAATTCCATTTTTTATGCAAATGCGCTTCTTCATGTTCTGCTTCTTCATGTTCTGTCACCGAGCTGTGCACAATCACACCTCAACAATGCCACCGTTTAGCACTGCGCGCTCGGGAACTTCAACTTCTTTCTCGCTCGTCCATGAGATCTCGCCCGAAGTCACATTCACATTGCCTATCCTCAGTTTGTAAACAGAAGCACAGACGCTGTAGTTTGTTCCTCCCTCCTCAACGGATATAGGGCTCGGGCATTCCGTTGAATAAGGAACAACAAAAGAGAAGGAGCCATTTGAGAATGTGCGCTGAACGTATGTGAAATTTCTGCTTCCCGTCGTCACATTTGTTGATATTTCCACAACAGAGCCGTTCGGTGAGTTTCCGACTATGCGTGCCCCTTTCACATACTCAAAAACTTTCACAAACTTGAGCTCTTTATCTCCAAAAGTCGCAGTTGTTGAGGGAGATTCATGCACAAGCCTGTAATGTCTCAGCGGCTCCACATATAATGTTTCATTGCCGTATGATAATGACGCGCCGCAGCCGTCAAAAATGTGCAATCTTATTTCCATTGACCGCCAGAACTTGGGCTTAAATACCCTCTCAATCTTTCCATCCACCGGCACATAGCCAATGTAATCCTCAATGGGCTCCCCAGCCCACACAGGATACACTGCATATGTGAATTCCATCATCCTGTGCTCCGAGATGACATAGCGTGTTCCGAGCTCATTCAGTATTTTGGATGCTATATGTTCATTCTGCGCGAGCAGGAATGTGCATGCACCAGGTCTCAGCGCCAGAATTCTCAGCACAGAATTATGAGGCGGAGTCTCGCCCATCAGAACCTCATCTCCATCTGTGAACCTGCTGTCTCCATCATTGTCACGCACAATAGCCTCTCCTTTATCATATTTATAGTTATCGTTGGCATCATAATACATCTCATCTATGCTGAAACGCCTGAGTTTTGCGTTGATTCTTGGAACTACGCCGAACAAAACCGCATCTTCCTCCGTAAATTTCCCGTTTCCGTCTTTGTCTGCGACAATTGTCTCTCCTCTTGTGTATCCGCCATCTCCGTTTGCATCGTAATATTTCACAACGGGAGGACCACCTATCCCCGCCTGGAACGGGTTCGCATTGGGGATGCGATGTCCGATGAATGTGATAATATGCCCGTAATCCCACCAGCTCATCACACCATATGCACTTTCGGGATAATCGTAGCGCCCTGTCGTCTCATTCAGTTTGTATGTTGTGTAGTAGTCAATTCCCGGATCAGGCGTGTTGTTTCTCATCCATAAAAGCGCATCATACCAGTCATCAGGCGCTCCCTGATGCCCAGATGCCATATACTGCGAGTAATAAATGAGAGCCGGCTTTCCGTTTGAGGGAAAATCTCCCTGTGTTGCGAGTGCGTTCAGCGGGAAAGGGAAGAGTATGAATGCGATGAGAAGTATTGCAATCATCGCTCTGCGCAAGTTCTTCTCGCTTTTCTCACCACGATTCTCCCGGCGGGTGAACAGCCAAACGACGAAAATTGCGAGAAATGCAAACCATGCCGGTATTGAGGATAATCCCACATATTTCACACCAGCAATCAACAACGCCAGCACGCATATTCCGAAAGCGATCGGCATCACATCAAACTCGCCTCTCTCTGCTCCTCTGTATTCTCTTCTTCCCTTCTTCCTGGCAGCGCTCACCCCTCGTCTCACAGTGAACGCAGTCTTTTTTTCTCCTCGCTCTCCTCGCTCTCCTCGCTCTCCTCGCTCCGCTACCGCTTCAACGCCGAGATCTGTATCAATGGCTTCGTATGTCTTTGTCACGAAGAACGCTGTGAGAAGCGATGCGCTCACAGCAAAGTAGTATCCGAAGCGGTTCTGTCCAATTGTCGGGATTATGCCGCCGATTATTGCGAGCGTTGCCATGCACCACACCAAGATCAGAAGATGCTCGGGGCGACGGCGCTCAAAGATCGTCCATGCAAGCAGCAGAAATGTGGGATATGAGAGGAAAAGCGTTATCGGCTCAACAGTCCACCAGGCCCAGTTCCTCGTGAACAGCGGGCTGACCTCCGCAATTGTCTGTGCACCTCCAGAAGGCGCCAGAGCACGGAACGCACCTAAAACCGCTGAAGTCGCAGATGGAAACGCCGCAAACCCGACAATCGCAATCAGAAAAAGCGTCAGAAACGGAAAAGAAAGCATGAAAAAATCAACACCGCCCCCTGTTCCCGCTTTCCTGCCACCTCCGCTGCCACCACTCCTCCCGCTCTTCCCTCCACCACGCACGGAAGCGCTGACAGCAGCAACTCTGCTTCTGCGCTCAACAATTCTCCTGAAAATGACAGGAGATGAGAAAACAATGAACCCGAGACTGAATGTCGCCACATGCTTTATATCATAAAACGCCGAAAGATTGTAAAAGGGAATGAGCATAACAGGCGGAATGATATATTCAACTGCAAGAACTTCACACAAATATGAGAAATCCTTTCCACTTATCACATCAATGATGTATTGGAGGATGCCATATATGAATATAAAGAACGCGAACATGAGTCCAGCAACCCACATCAGGAGATAGACGCCCAGCGATATTCCGGCTGCGATTGCGAAGAACAGAGGTTTCGCTTCCTCCCTCACAAATATCGCGAACACAGGAAGCATGCAGAAAAAGGCGAATGAGATAAGGAGACCCCACGCCCATGGAAGCATTATTATGGGCAGAATCACGCCTGAAGCGAAAAAAACAACTGCCCAGTCCTTCCGAACATCAAAATCCGCGAGGAGAATCGATCGCCCGACATCTCTCACTCGATCTTGCGCATCCTTCGCATGCTTCACTGCGAGAATGAGGAAGAGCATCGCAATCGTGCTGAAAAGCACCTCGGCGACATGATGATCAGTGTATCCGAGAAGCGAGCGATTGAAGAACTGCCCCGGTATAACCGCAACGAGAGCAGATGAGATGATGCCTGTAATCTCATTATGAAGCGTTTTACCAATGAAATAAACAGGAAAAACAACACATGCTCCCAAAATTGCGGGATAATATGCACCTACAGCATCTATTAAAGCATGTGTTACATTTCCCATACCTATAACCCATGCCGCAAATATCATAATTTGATCGTAAAGAGGTGCAAAATGCAGATGGCTGCCAAATGGAAAATACGTGTATGCATCATAAAATATGCGGAATGGGAAATGATCGCCCAAGAGCGCGTTCTCCACAAGACGCATGTGATACACGGGGTCATCGGGACCATATCTCACAGGTTCCCTGAAAACATACGGATAAGGCAGGAAAGCTCTGAGAAACAGCGCAATTCCGAATATTGCCCAGAGAATATTGAACACAGTGAGCCGTGATGCTCCGCGTTCATCCGGAAAACCGCTGAGATATACAGCAGGAATGCCAGCACATATGACCACGACAGCAGCATAGGAGTTGAAATCAAAATCAAAATGTGGCGCAAAGGATATAACAACTGGATATGCTATTATCAAAAATTCAACGGAAATTATTGAGATAATGAGCGTTCTCTCATAGGATTCAGACAGTATAAATAATGCCGCTGGTATGCACAATGCACCCACAATTCCGAGGAAGAACTGGGCATTGAAAGGCTCAGCCCAGAATATTGAGATGATTGAGGTGATTCCGCATGCCGCCATGAGGACTGCTGCTATGAGTCTGCGCAAAGACTCACTCACGCCGCTGTTCAATTTTGCATCGCGCTTTTCTGCTTCAGGTGGCGCATTCATCGCTTGAACACACCCGCTCTCCTCGCAACCGCCTCACGCACTCGCAAACTCCTTGCGCACTCATCATAAATATAAATTGCATCCTCCGCAGGATGAGAGGACAGCCGCACGGCGCCATCGTGAGCACGACAGCCATCAATATATAGTTTGCTGCCAATCGGATGAGATGATAGTGGCATCTGGAATCTCATCGCAGATTCTTGCATCACGCGTGGCAGATGCTCTCGGATGTGAACTCGCCTTCTGTGAGTTCAAAAAATTTCCGGATGGCGAGATATACACACGAGTTGATATGGAGAGAAATGAGGAGGCAGTAGTTGTGCAGAGCATACGCTCAGACGCTGACCTCATGTGTCTGCTTCAGCTCATAGATGCCGCTTCTCACCTCACAGAATCTGTTGATGTCGTCATTCCATACATGGGCTATGCACGGCAGGACAGGCAGTTCAGGCGGGGAGAGGCAGTGAGCGCTCGCGTGGTTGCGAGATGTGTAAGCGCTGTCGCTGAAAATGTGCGCCGTGTCTTTGTGGTGAATGTGCACTCAAAACATGTGTTGCGATATTTCACAGTTCCAGCATGTGAGATAGACGCAGTCCCCCTGCTGTCATCATATTTCTCAGATCTCAACGACATCGTTGTCATCGCACCCGATAAAGGCGCTGAGGATATGGCAAAATCATTCGCAGATGCAATTTACGAGAAGTTCGGTGAGAAAGTCAGATATGAGGTGCTCAGGAAAAAGAGGATAAGCGAAGAAGAAGTTGAAATAGAGCACAAAGCACTTGAAGGTGAAAACGCCATCATAGTTGACGATATCATATCAACGGGCGGAACAATAGCTGAAGCAGCGTCTTTATTGCGAGGGATGAATGTGTTTGTGGCGTGCGTTCATGGAATATTTGTGCAAAATGCGCTATTGAGAATGCGCAAAGCTGGCATTCGTGACATCATATCCACAGATACAGTTGAGTCTGCGTTCAGCAAAGTGAGTGTTGCAGGTGCAATTGCCGATGCACTGCGTGCGAAGTGATCATTGCATCTACCATATCACGATGTTTTCAGATGCGAGTTCGTATGCATTTTTCGCTTTTATCAATGCGCTGCTGTTCAGAAGAAGATAAGCCGCATGATTATTGAAGTAAGGAGCACCTTTTCGCGAGAAAATAGTAAGAATTTTTCCGTTATGGGCTATTGAATAACCATTCTCACATGGTTCATGGCTCCTGATGAGCGTATCCGCATTTATAATGCGCAGAACTCGCTCTGTCACATCATTACCAAATCTCTTTCCTGCACCTCGCATAGAAAATGTGCAACCTTCGTCCTCCATCGGGTCGTTCCACAGTATCTCTTCAAAATCGCTCGTCTGCGGGTGGCGCAGGTGTGCGTATGCGATGTCCTCCACAGACCGGGTGTTTTCAGGAACGCCGCCGTGCATGAGCAGGTAACCTCCGCCTCTCTCACATTTTACGAAAACTGCATGAGGCAGAAGATCCCAGAGGGCTACAACTCTCTCATACAACCGCCTTCCTCGCGCTCCGTATTTTTTTCCGAAGAAGAACGGAAGCTCATGAGGGAGCACAGGCAGGTCGGGCGGACCTTCGTGATTGCCCCTGAGCAGTATCACGCGCGCCTCTTCATCTTTCCGCTCTCGCTCTGTTTCGGAGGCATGCTCCTCTTCAGCGCTCGCATCAACAATCATTTTAAATCTCAAAAGCGTATAATAAACCTCAACACTTCTGTCTCCTCTGTCCCCATAATCTCCAAGAAAGACAATTTTGTCAACATTATATGTGAAAAAATCGTTGATGATACGGGATAAACTCTCAAGATCTCCGTGAATATCTCCAACAACCATTATTCTGCGCGATGATATGTATATGAGACCGCTTTCAAGTCTTCTCCTCCTCTCCTCGCTCAGTATTTTGGAGGATTCGTTGAGTATCCGTTCGAAATCATCCGCGCTGACATCTGATGCCTCATGCAGCCATTCCCTGCGCATATTTTCCCGTTTCATCCACTGATAAAATAAAATGATGGTGCAGCAAAAGCAACTGATCGCGTTCTCGGTGGCTATGCTGTTCTTCTGCATATCATCAGCTGCTGTTGCGACTGTTCACCCGAGATATCTGCGTTCTTTCTTCGCTGATGAGTGTTTTGTGGGGCTGATAGCGAGCGTCGCATATATGGTTGAGATCATCCTCTGTTTTCCCGTGGGCAGACTCTCCGATACGATCGGAAGGAAGAGAATGCTCATAATATCATTTGTGTCAACTTCGCTCATATTCTTCGCATTTTATGTGAATAAGATGGCCATTGCACTCATACCGCTTCAAACGGGTCTTGTGCTGTTTGCATTACCTCTCTGGATAACAGGAGAAGCGTTTGTAAAAGACATATCGCCTGTTGAGCGGAGAGGGGAGTTCAGATCAATATTCGGAACATTTGCGAACGCAGGTTTTTTTGCAGGTGTGATCATCGCTGGAACACTTGAGATGTATTTTGGACTTCGCTCCCCCTACCTGTTCGCAACACTTCTCACACTCGCATCTCTTCCCATAGTGTTCTGTCTTGAGGAGACAGTGAATGAGGAGGATCGTGAGCGGAGAGACAGGAAAACAGAAGAAAAAAATGCATCCTCTCAAAAGGAGCTCAGATTTCTTTTTTTCTGCACATTCTCTCTGTATTTCTGGTATGCGGCAAAGTGGGTTTTCGGTCCACTTTTCCTTGAAAATTTGGGATATAGACATTTTCACATCGCTCTCTGGTTCGCAGTATCCCTGATACCATTCATCATAATTCAAATTCCGCTGGGAAAGGTGAGCGATCGCGTGGGGAAGACTTCTTTCGTGGGAATCGGAATGTTTATCTCGGCTGTTTCAACAATACCTCTCAGCTTTTCAGAATCATACGAAGTCCTCATACTGTTTGTTCTGCTTGCATCAATCGGTAACACCATCTCAGAGCCTCTCATGGAGGCAAGGGTGGCTGACATCGTGCCTCGCTCCAGATATGGCTCCTTCTCAGGCATTTTTGAGATCGCCAAGATAGGCGGGTTGATAGCAGGGTCCGCACTGTCCGCTGTGTTCATATCAATCTCTGATAAAGTGTTTATTCCATCATCAACGATACTGCTTCTCTCCGCACTATCCTTCTTTTTTGTCCACAGCTCCCTTCACCGTCACTAAAATGATAGCGCGCTGACAGCATACTCACTCCTCCTCACCACAACAACAACACGGAAAGCCGATTTTGGATGAGGCTGGATGTAGATGAGGATGGATGGATGCAGGCTCAAGAGGCTGCTTCTCCTCACAATCTCTCTCTTTTGAGAGAGTGCGCTGAGTGTGTGGTGTGTGAGCGTAGTGGTGTGAGCGGGGTGTGTTGAGGGAGCGTGTTGAGTTGCATTCTCACGATTGGTTTTGAGATGTGTCTTCTTGCTGATGGAGGCACTTCATAGAAGCCTTCTTTTATTTTTCTTTCTATGCGCTCAACCGCTTTTTTTTGCTCATAAGTCCTGCACTGCCTGCACCTGAAACCCTGTCCTCTGCCAGCGGATTCCATGCGCCTTCCACATGAGGGACATCTTGGATTTCTGACTACATGGCGGACAAGACTCTTCACACATAACTTCTCAAGGTTTATTGTGTTCCTCTTGAAAGTGCCGAAAACAACAACTTCATCACCGATCATCAATCTCCGAACAACATCACGAAACTGCTTAGTCGGCTCGTAAGCAATGCAGTCAATATATTTTTCATCTGTTTCATCGTTTTTTTCACCGCAGTTTTCATCGCGCGCACTGTTCACATTTTTCTTTTCATCACGGTGCTCATTCCACCTGCAGCGGGTTTCAATTGTGAATACGACATGCCCTCCTGTCAGATTTTTTGGAGGTTCAACGACTGTGCCCTCGATCACATAGGACTGAAACTCCTCAAGTTCATGCGCTTCTCTGCAGAAATTGATGAGATGTGCGTCGGTTCCCTGATTTGTGATGAAAATCATTTCACGTTCAGTGGGCTCAGAGCGTATGATGCTGCGTGCTGTGAGAATTGAGGGTATGCTGTCGCCGCGAATGCCGAAGAGCACCGGGCAGGGAGAATGAGGCGCGAACACAATTTTCCTGTTTTCCTCGTCAACCGTGTCCCATGTCAGAGGATATGTGGCGAGATGAGCTTTCCACACGCTCTCTTCATCTATCTCACGGCGTGTTCCCCACCTCTCCCTACGACGATACGCAAGCAGCTCATATGTGATGTCATGCGATATACCCAGACGGAGAGCGGCGTTAAACGAGAGTGCTGCCAACGCGCCTATCACACCTCTCCCATTTTTCATCGCGAAAAAATCCAGGCGAAGCGCTGAAATCACACGCAACGCATCTTCTGTGTTCAGCATTGTTTTCACAGCACTTGTGTAAAACCCTGTGAGAATGTTCTTTTTATCCCTGTCCTCACAGATCTCTTTCAAAATGCTGTCATATGCAAATACCGCACCTGGATGCGTGTTCTCATCATCCACCTCCGCATAATCATTGATGCATGCAATCACAAACGATCGCACATATTTTTCCCAGGACTCTATGGACTCTATGGACCCTATGGACCCTATGGACTCTATGGACGCTGCTGGCTCCTCAGATGATGCTGCTGGCGATGATTTTGAGGAAGTGCCCGGCTTTCGCACTTCTAGGGAAACTGCGCCGTTCCCTCTTGTCTTAAAAGGTATTGCAGGGTTCAATCTCACGAGCATCGGCGTTGACACTGAAAATCCTCGCTCCCTCAGCTCGTCCACGATTAAAGCGCAGAGATATGTGGTGCACATGCCCTTCCGCGAATCCGTGTCATCAATACCTACAAGCATTCCTCACAGTACCTCACTTCTCTTCTCACACCCGCCGGAAGATCTGTCAGACCGGAGCTCGCAGCCTGAACTCACCGCAACTGAAGCAACTGAAAATGCACACAAAAACAATACGATATATAATTCAAAGCTCAACGATAAAAGCATGCATTCTGTATCAAGGAGAAGCGAAGGAGGCGATGAGCAGTCATACGCTGTTGTTGAGGGGAGGAAAGTTCCATTTGACCCCGTGCAGCTTCGGAAAATAAAAGAACATCCGTGTTTCAGCAGGGAAGCATGCCACATTTTTGGCAGGATGCATCTGCCTGTTGCTCCGAAGTGCAACATTCAGTGTAATTACTGCATTCGCAAATTTGATTGCGTGAATGAATCAAGACCCGGCGTCACAAGCAAGGTTCTGACGCCTGAAGAGGCGATTGAGCGCGTTCGTGAAGTGATGAAAAGGCTGCATTACATAAAAGTGGTTGCGGTTGCAGGTCCTGGGGAGCCGCTTTTCAACAGTGAGACATTTGAGACATTTCGCCTGCTCAGGGAGGAATTTCCTTTCCTGTTGAGATGCGTCAGCACGAACGGCTTGTTGCTTCCTGAGAAAATAGATGAGCTTCATTCTCTCGGAATATCAACAATCACTGTCACGATAAACGCAATTGACCCTGAGATAGGCAAAAACATATATTCCTTCATCAACTATCATGACAGGCGATACAGCGGCGAAGAAGGTGCGAGAATTTTAATTGAGAATCAGTTGAAGGGAGTTGAGGAGGCGGTAAAAAGGAAAATATTGGTTAAAGTTAACACAGTGTTAATACCAACAGTGAACGACATGCATGTTGTGGAAATTGCAAAGCGCATTTCAGCGCTCGGCGCTTACATCCATAACATCATACCGCTCATCCCTCAGTTCAAGTTCGCGGATATACCGCCTCCTTCGCCTGAGCAGAAGAGGAAAGTGCAGGAAGAATGCGCAAAATACATAAAGCAGATGATGCATTGCCGTCGGTGCAGGGCAGATGCCATCGGAAAACTCGGAAAAGATGTGAAAATCCCATGATGCGAATCCCATGATGCGAATCTCACGATGCGAATCCCACGATGCGAATCCCACGATGTGAGAACGGGAAGGGGCGGAGGAGATGAGTTTTGCGATCTGGCTCACTGGAATTCCAGGAAGCGGGAAGACGACGATTGCAATGAGACTGCGTGAAATGCTCAGTGATATGAGGATTTCCGCAAGGATTCTTGAGCTTGACGAAATAAGGAAGTTTCTGACGCCTCACCCAACATACTCAGAGGAGGAGCGTGAGATTGTCTATGCCGCACTCGCATACATGGCGAAGCTGCTTGTTGAGTGCGGTCAGCCTGTTATAATCGATGCAACCGCAAACCGCCGTCGTTTCAGGGAGCGTGCAAGGTCGCTTATTAAGAGGTTTGCGGAAGTTCATGTGAAATGCTCGCTTTCAACTGCGATGAATCGTGAAAAAGTGCGGAAAACCGGGCATTCTCCTGCAGGAATTTACAGGAAGGCTTTGAAAGAGCATGCAACGGTTCCAGGCGTGAATGTGCCTTACGAAGAGCCCTTGCATCCCGAAGTCGTCGTTGACACGGAAAAAATGAGTGCTGAGGAGTGTGCGAGGAGGATTGCGGATTTCGTGAAGGAGCATTTATTGTGAGTGGCTTTGTGAGTGGCTGTGTCTTATCCCCCATGATTCGTGATAGGCAGATTGAGCACGCTCTTCTCCTGTCTCAATCATAATAATTCAATCATAATAATGGAAATAATGGATAATGGAAATAAAATAATGGAAAAAAATGGAAAAAATTGCGGCGAGCAGCATATAAAGAGCGCTCAGATGAGTGGAGCGCTGGCGAACTTCGGCGTTTGGCGGTGTTGGATGTCAGTGTTGGATGTTGGCGGTTTGGATGAATTGAAACAATTGCTTTGAGAGGACAAAAATTATCCACCGCCTATCGGAGGGAACAAATGAAGGACATCATCCGCTGATACTGCACTCCTCAGCCTATCTATGAACTCAATATCACGACCATTCAGTAATATCTTCACTTTCAGATCTCCTTTTTCATATATCTCCTTCTCAAAAGCATCCCCGAATTTTGAGATGAGCACTTTCAACACATCCCCAACATCCCGACATCTCTCACACGCTATGTCAATTTCTGCAGTGTTCGTTATCTCGCGCAGTGTGGCGTAAAACCTCACTTTCACAGTTGGTGGCGGCTCCCCCATCTCTCACCTCCGTTTTTAATATCGCCAACAGAGTTTATGTGAGATTATCACTCGCTCGTTTTGAGAATATCCCCTTTCAGAATTGAAATCTCTCGACGCTCAATAGACAAATGCGAGCAGACGACCGCCCACACCCTCTTTAATCGCAGTGCGATGTGACATCACCCCTTTTGAAGTCGTGACGATAAGTATTCCGAAGTCTCTTGCGGGCAGGTATTGCTTCTCCCATCTCTCATATTCGCGAGCCTTCACTGGAAATCTCGGCTTTATAGCATTGCAGTTGTTTATCCTTCCGCAAAGCTTCACACGAAACATTCCCGATTTTCCATCATCTATGAACTCAAATTCCCTCACATATCCCTCTTCCTGCATCACTCTCAGAACATTTCCTATCAATTTTGACGCAGGTTTTATTATGCACTCCCTTTTACCTATATGTTCAACATTTTTTATGTGCGACAAAGCGTCTGAGAGCGGATCATTCAGCGACATTTTCAATCCTCCCTGTTCCTCTTTCTCCTTTCTTCCCCTCTCTTTATCTTTATCTTCATTTTCATCATCATCATCTCATCACAATCTCAATCTCCTTACCTCTCAATTATACTTTCTGAACCCGATATCTTTTGCTATCTGGCGGAAGCACTGCCTGCACAGGTATATGCCATATTTGCGTATTAATCCTCGCTTGCGCCCGCATCTTCGGCATTCGTGTGCACTTCTCCCGTATATCTTCCGACGCTCCTTCGCCATCACTATATGTAGCGACTCCTCTTTTTATAAAAATGCGCCTGACTTCCTGCGCTGTCATCGGCAGCAGCGTCATCGGCAGCAGCGAGGCATTTCATCAACCGTTGCGCCTTTGCAGCTCCCTGCCATGATGTTTTTATCTTGTAGATGTAATGGGCGATAATATGAAAGAGCAGAAGTGCGGCATAAATTTCGCGAACTATGGTCTGACAGCGGAGGAGGCGAGTATTTTCAGCGAGGTGTTTGGGGACATAAAGCATCTTTTCCCTCCTCAGGAAGAAGCGATGAGAGCAGGAATCCTGAAGGGAGGGAACTTTGTCATCTCCTCGCCCACCGCCAGCGGAAAAACGCTTTTGGCTGAGTTTGTCATGCTGAAATCTATATTGAACGGCGGTAGATGTCTTTATGTGGTGCCGTTGAACGCACTTGCGTATGAAAAATTTGTCGAATTCAGACGCAGATTCTCATCTGTTTATGATTGCGCTGGAGATTATTATTATGATCATAATGGCGAGGCTATGAATAGTGAAGCTTATGTGGGTGGTGCTGTCAGTGATCGGGATGCTGATGATGGTGGTGGTAGAAGAAGCAGTGGTAGAAAAAGTGGAGGGGTGCGAGAGGCTGTGAGTGTGGGAATTTCAACGGGCGATTATGAGAGCGCATCACGATATCTGGAGCGTTATGAAATTATTGTGCTGACTCTTGAGAAGTTTGACTCGCTTACAAGGCTGAAACCAAATTGGTTGCGTCGTATCACGACTGTTGTGATTGATGAAATTCACGAGGTATGCGATGACAGGCGTGGTGAGAGGTTGGAAGGAGCGATTGCTCGTTTTCGGATGTTCAACCAGCATGCCAGAATAATCGCGCTGTCAGCCACGATACCCAATGCAGATGAGTTCGGCAAATGGCTTTCTGCGAATGTTGTATGCTCCGATTGGAGACCTGTGCCGCTCTGTGAGGATGTGCTTCTCGCGAGGAGCGACAACACAATTATCATGAGTGTGCTTCGCGAAGTCAGAGACGGTGGTCAGGTCATCGTCTTCGTGAACACCAAGCGCGGTGCTGCATCTTTCGCACAGAAGATAGCGGAGCGGATGACAGTGCAGGAAGAGCTTGAAGCAGTTGCGGATGCGGTTGACATGGGCATTGATAACCTTGCTGATATGGTGAGGAGAGGCGTCGCATATCACACCTCATGGCTACATCCCGAGCAGCGAAGACTCATAGAAAAAGCGTTCAGAGAGCGCAAATTGAAGGTGATATGCTGCACACCCACACTTGCAATGGGTGTCTCACTCCCCGCAAGAGTTGTTATCATACGAAACTACAGGTTTTTCACAGGATTATCAGCCGAAAGAATGCCGGTATCGTGGGTCAAGCAGGTGTTCGGGAGGGCGGGTCGCCCTGAACATGACAGTTTGGGCATGGGATTGATAGTCGCGAGGAGCATTGAAGAGATGCAGGAAATCTTTGATTTCTACATAAATGGCGAAGTTGAGCGCATTGAATCTCGTTTTTTCATGGATGAGATAGGAGAACAGATACTCGCGACAATTGTGAGCGGTGCAAGGAGAAAGAAGCAGCTGATGGATTTCGTCCGCAACACGCTGTATGCTGTGCAGCGGTCATCCGGGCAGATAGAGGAGCGACTGGATGATATTCTGTGCGAACTCGCACGCTATGGGCTGATTGAAATAGAAAACGAGATAAGAGCAACTCCATTCGGCACACTTGTTTCACATCTCTATCTCAACATACTTTCAGCGCTGAGAATCCGTGATGGATTGAGATATCTGAGCGCCCAGCATGTATCTGATTTTGATCTGCTTCTTCTTCTCTCAGATTGCGAGGAGGTCCCCAAGATATATGTGAAGAATGCGCTGATGACGGCTGCGAACCTCACCGAAAACATTGAGTGGATTTATCAGTGCGGGGAATCATCTGTGGGAACCGCTCTCCTGTCGCATGCGTGGGTGGATGAGATGCCGTATGCTGAGATGAAGAAGAGGTTCAACGCATATCCCGGTGAAATACATGCGGCTGTATCTACACTTGAATGGCTATCATATGCGGCATCAAGGATGGCATCTCATCTCGGATACGGTGAGCTCGCTTCTCGCCTATACCTGATGAAAGATCGCATAAGATATGGCGTCAGAGCGGAGCTGCTTGATCTTGTATCTCTCAGAGGCGTCGGCAGGGTGATCGCTCGCAGGCTTTACACAGCGGGATTCAGAAATGCAGCAGATATCGCACATGCGTCCGAGGAGGAGCTTGCAGGAATAAAGGATATCGGTGAAAAGCGCGCAAAAATGATAAGAGAACAGGCGTTAAAAGTGAGCGCCACAGCTCCGCAAAGCTGAGATTGCATCTGAGGACCTGACGCTGCCCATGTCAGCACCAGAGGACAACCACCACTCCTTTATTGAAAAATCCTGAAAGGGAAATGGAAATGAGACAGAAAATGAGAAAGGAGGACATAGAGCATCTCTGCTGGCTTGCACGCATAGAGCTGAGCGATGAGGAGAAGGAGAAATTTGCCGCGCAATTGAGCGAGATATTGGAGTATTTCTCAATACTTGATGAGGCGGACACATCTGATGTTGAGCCCACATTTCATGCTGTTGGCGTTGAGAATGTGATGCGTGAGGATGTGCCTGAGGAGTCACTTGATCAGGAAGATGCGCTGATGAACGCTCCCAGGAAGGAAAAAGGTTATTTCAGGGGTCCGAGAATACTTTGATGCATGTGATGCTGACAACGACGCAGCAGTGCTCAGCGATGTGACGGGATGAAAGAGGATGAAGGAGGATGAAAGAGAATGAATGAGAATGAAAGAGAACACACAGCAAGAAAACAAAAAAATGAAGGAGATATGCGAGGCTGTTTTGAGAAGGATAAAGCCAACTGATGAGGAAATAAGACGTGTGAAAGAGGCGACAGCATGGATTATAAGGCAAATAAACGAGAAAGCACATGAGTTGAACATTCCGGCAAAGGCTGTATGTGTGGGGTCTGTCGCAAGGAACACATGGATTCGCGGTGAAGAGGACATTGACATATTCATATTGCTTCCTGAAGAATTCACAACGCAGGAATTGGAGGAAAAAGGGCTGAGATTGGCCAAGAGTGTGTTCTCAAAATATGAGGAGAGATATGCATCCCATCCTTACATACATGCGTTCTTCTCATTTCAAGGCGCTGAGATGGAGGCGGATATTGTGCCGTGTTTTGAGGTGAAAAGCGCATCTGAGATAAAATCAGCTGTTGACCGAACGCCATTTCACAACGCATATCTCTCAGCTCGCATCCCGGGGCTTGAAGATGATGTGCGACTGTTGAAGCAGTTCCTGAAAACACTCCACATATACGGCGCTGAACAGAGGACAATGGGATTCTCGGGATATCTCTGCGAGCTGCTCATACTCCATCATGATGGCTTCATACAACTGATGAAGAGTGCGGCACACTGGCGTTTCGGACATCGCATAGACATGGAGGGGCATGGCACATACAGGGGAGATGAGCCGCTTATCGTGATAGATCCTGTCGACCCCAAAAGAAATGTGGCAGCGTCTGTTTCTGCGTTCTCATTCGCCCGTTTCATAGATGCCGCTCGCGCTTTCATCAGCAGACCGTCAATCAAATATTTTTTCAGAGAGGAAACCGAGATGAGCAGGGATGAGTTCATACGCAATATACATGAGCGTGGAACGGATTTCGTGATGTTGTGCTTTGATGCGCCGCCGGTAGTTGATGATGTGCTGTTTCCGCAGCTGAGGAAGGCGGAGAAATCCATTCGCAGGCTCATTCAGAATAATGGGTTCAGCGTGATGCGCAGCGCTGTCGGCGCTGAGGGAGGGAAGGCCTTCCTGATATACGAAATTGCATGCGGCACGCTCCCTGCTGTGAAGATGCATACAGGACCGCCTGTCACGGCTGAGATTCACGCGGAAAAGTTCAAAACAAAGCATCTCTCCAGAAACCGTGTTGTTCGCATAGATGAGTGTGGAAGGCTCGTAGCTGAAGTTCCACGAAGACATCGCAGCGTTCTTTCATTGCTTAAAGACACGAAAGAACTGATGAAATGCGGTCTGGGAAAGCATGTGAGCGAGATAATTGAGCGCTCCCAATATGAGGTGATGATAAATGACGAAATAAAATTCTTTGATGGTCTCGGAAAATTCCTCAGAAAATATTTCAACTCCACAGTATCCTGGTGATAAGGTTGCCCGATGGAATTTATTGATATTAATAATAGTAAAAAATAAAATAAATAAAATAAAAAAATAAAAAAGAAGCAATTGCCGAGGTTCTTTATTTCAAAAGCTGAATACCACCAAGTGAAGTTATTGCAGTTTCTGATAAACGAGAAATTGAATATACATCTGTTGGCTCACTTAAGCAATTGTGCAAGAAAAGAGAAACTAGGCGTTGCTACATGACGCCTGAAATCGGTATTGACATCGGAGATATAGATGCAATTGTGCTTGCTGAAGTTCCTTGGAGTGTTTCATCATTACTTCAGCGGATCGGAAGGGGCAATCGGCGCAAATGTGGGTGCCATATTTAATTCTGAAGAAGAGAAGGTTATGTTTGAGATTATGGAGTCCTGTTCGAAGAGTGATTTAAAAGACATTGAATCATTTAATAATGGGAAGGATAGAAAAGAGGCACAACAAATGGTATGCAACGACCAAATTGATGGATTTGGGCGAAAAAGGTAAGATTCACTCAAATATACCATCTATCAGAACATTGAAAGTTGTTGATATCAGTTCTGAACAAATCATCGGTGCAATATCCTATTGATGTTGTGCTTGCTGGGAAAGCTTGGAAAGTGATTCATGATTCATGTATCGGGTGACAGGATTTACGTGAGGTCTGAGAGGTCTGAGGAATCTATGGCAAAATTCAAAAGTCATACTGCAAGAGGTTATTTTTATTATTCTTATAAAACTATAGATGTCACTCTCCACGACAGAGTGTGTCTGCTTATGCCTCATCATACCTATGTGTCAGGGCAGCGGTCGTTTCATTTGAACCTGACCTCAAACCAGTCATGGAGTCGGGCAACGGAGGGTGAGGATTGAATTGTTTCTGAGGGTTTTTTTGTTATTTTAATTATTTATTGATGAAATAAATAAAACAAAAATAAAAATAAAAAAATAAAAATCAAATAAGCGATAATTTCGCAAGACTTTCCTTTATCTTCTCCTCAGGATATTCATAATCCTGCAGTTTTCCCTCAATAAACGCCTCGTATGCTGCCATATCAAAGTGTCCGTGTCCCGAATTTGCGAAGAAAATGACTTTTTCTTCATTTTTTTCTTTGCATTTCAGTGCCTCATCTATTGCGGCTTTGACGCAATGGGCTGTTTCAGGTGCCACTACGAACCCCTCCGTCTGGGCGAAGATGCGGGCGGCTTCAAACACCTCGTTCTGTTTGAATGCAACTGCTGACATGTAGCCATCATTTGTGAGTTTGCAGAGGAGAGGTGCGTCGCCGTGATAGCGAAGACCGCCTGCGTGGATTGGTGGGGGCACAAAATCATGACCGAGCGTGTGCATTTTCAGAAGAGGAGTCATTTTTGCGGTATCTCCGTGGTCGTATGTGTAGATGCCCTTCGTGAGTGTCGGGCATGCTGTGGGCTCGCATGACACAACTTTCAGAGATTCTGCCTCAGGATTTCCCCGCAGTTTGTCGCCGACAAAGGGAAAAGCAGCGCCCGCAAAATTGGAGCCGCCGCCAACGCAGCCGAACATCACATCAGGATACTCCTCAATGCTCTCAAACTGCTTTTTGAGCTCAAGACCTATGACAGTCTGATGCAGAAGCACATGGTTGAGCACTGAGCCGAGCGAGTATTTTGTGTTCTCATGCGTCACTGCATCCTCTATAGCCTCAGATATGGCGATTCCGAGGCTTCCCGGATGGTTGGGATCCTTTTCAAGCATGCTCCTCCCAAATTTTGTGCGGTTGCTGGGACTCGGAACCATCTCAGCACCCCATATCTGGGCGAGCGTCCTTCTTGAGGGTTTCTGCTCGTAGCTCACCCTCACCATGTATATTGTGCACTTCAATCCGAAGAGCATGCAACCAAGTGCAAGCGCAGAGCCCCACTGTCCCGCGCCTGTCTCTGTTGTAAGGCGCTCAACACCCTCCTTCATGTTGAAGAAAGCCTGAGCAACCGCAGTGTTTGGTTTGTGACTGCCCGGCGGCGACACTCCCTCCCACTTGTAATATATACGGGCGGGTGTGTTCAGCTTCTCCTCCAATCTCCTCGCACGGTAGAGAGGTGTAGGTCGCCACAGTCTGTAAACATCACGCACTTCCTCAGGAATCCTTATCCAGCGCTCTCTGCTCATTTCCTGACGGATGAGCTCCCTCGGAAATATGGCCTCAAGCTCCTCCGGCTTCACAGGCTCAAGTGTCTGCGGGTTAAGCGGTGGGTCAAGCGGCGTCGGCAAGTCCGCCTGAATGTTATACCACGATTTCGGTATCTCCTCCTCGTCAAGCAGTATCTTCTCCATTTTCATATTCATTCATATCGTCCGCTCATGTTGTTTAATATGCCGCAATTAATATGCCACAACAACATGCCGCAACAACATATGTGAAAGAAAAGCCGATACCTGTAAGAGAAAAGCAGACACAGCGCACTACAAATCAACAGAACACCTCGTCATATTCGCTTTTCACATCTCCTTTCAGGATTGTATGTTTCACTGATGGAAGTTCATAGCCCTCAAAAGGCGACCAGCCGCACTTCGTGAAGAGCGCATCACTCCTTATCCTGCGTGTTTTTTTCAGATCTATGACTGTTATATCCGCTCTCATTCCCTTCTCGATGAGACCTCTGTCTCTGAGGCTGAGGAATCTTGCGGGATTATATGAGCATGCGGCGGCGATGCGCTCAGGCGGCACGCCCTTTCTGATGAGCCAGCCAGCAAAGCTTCCATATGTGTCCAGATTCGGAATTCCAGCTTCACCTCTGACTTTCTCCTCAGCGGTATGAGGGGCGTGATCACTCGCCAGGAAATCTATATGTCCCCTTTTGAACGCGTTGAACAGCTGCTGAGCATCGTGTTTGCTGCGCAGTGGCGGATAGACATTCAGCCGCCTGTCACGGACGCGGTCATCAGTGCTGAAAAACAGATGATGCGGTGTCACCTCACAGCATACTGCGACATCCGCACAACCGCATGATGTCCGAATAAGCCGCACGGTGTCATAAACGGATACATGAGCAATGTTCACCAGGACCCTGCCCCTCTCCCTCTCCATGTTCTCCGTTGCACTATTCTCCTCTGCGCTCTCACCATGCAAGTGCGGACTCATTTCACCGTGCTTCAACTCTCTCAGTGTGCGCAGCACATATCTCACCGCGGACAACTCAGTTTCAGGATTCTCGCGCAATCCGGCGGATATCATATTCTGATTCTCGCAGTGTATCACCAAAGGCATCCCCGCACGCAAGAGCACACTCAGCGCAACCGGCAGGCATCTCTCATCCATATAAAGCCCGCCGGTGGTCTCGCACAGATATATTTTGAACGCGATCACCTCATCACACATCCTCGCTATCTCTCCCAGATTGTCCATCGTCACAGCGCCGTAAAACAGAACATCAATGGCAGCCACACTTGCAAGTCTCTTCTTCTCCTTCACCCTTCCAACAGTTTTTGCAGGATGAGGAGTGTTCGGCATGTCAGCAACCGCCGTCACACCACCGTGTATCGCAGCTCTCGCACCTGTGTTGAAGTCCTCCTTGTAACTCCACTCATGACTGCCGTCGTCTCTCAGATGCACATGTATGTCTATGAATCCCGGAAAAACAAGACAGCCACGCGTGCAAATGCGCTTTTCACCCCTCAACCCCTGCCTCCTCACATCTGTGATAAATCCTCCGTCAATGCCTATCTCTCCACGAATTATGCCATATGCGTTCACAAAGCAACCTTCAATCACAAGATCATGCACGCCCATAGCTTTTCAATTTCCATCTCACTCTTCCTTCCGCTCTTCCCTGCTGAGGACTCTCACGCTTTCTCCTCTGACTGTGATGGGAATCGGAACGACAGCATCAAAGAGCTCAATGATTATTTCCTCCTTAACGGTGTCCACTTTCTTCACACGAGCGCGCTCGCCTTTGAAGGGTCCTGATATGATTTCAACAATACTTCCCTCCTCTATGCCCTCCACAGAAGGTTTTGGTGTGAGGAAATGTGCGATTTCATCAAATTTCATCTCCGCACTGCCTCTCCTCCCCCTCACAACACCTCTTGCATGCGGTATGTTCTGTATGACCTGCTCCACGATGTTGGGATCATCAGCCTCTATCAGCACATATCCTCTCATCTCCTCAGGTGCCAATATCGCCTTCACACCGTGATCTCTCACACTCTTAAGAGAATTTGCTATCAAGTCAGCAACTGCACGCTCCTGATTTACTGTTGTCTTGACGGCGTATATCCCCATCGTATATCCCCACTTCTCATAATCCAACTCAAAAAAATACTTTGGGAAGCGCGGTCATCAGCACATATACGGTGAATCCTATCAAACCAACCAACAGTATCATCACACTTGTTATTTTCGACACCTGCAGAAACTCCTCCCTCTCAGGTCGCCGAGCCAGTTTTAATATGCGGATGTACTCATTAAATATATCTGGCAGGTTCTCAATCTTTCTGAACTTCTCATCAAGCATTTCAGTGACATTTTCGATTTTCATGAGGCTCACCTTCAGCAAGCAGTGTCAACGGAAGCTATCGCACGATATCAATGCCGAATTTCTCATGCACGCGCTCCTTTTTTGTGTATATCTGGGATGATCGCACGCCTGTGACAATAAGCAGTGTTTTTATAGCGTTCTGGAGTTCATGATCTATCTGAACGCCCCAGAGTATCCTCGCGCCGTCGCTCATCATGCCGTGGACCTCCTCAAGTGCGCCCTCAGCCTCCTCAACGGTCATGTCATCACCGCCTATCACATTTATCAGTGCGGCCTTCGCTTCTGATACATCCACATCAAGAAGCGGAGAGTTAAGCGCCCTTCTCACGGATTCAACCGCTTTGTTCTCTCCAGTAGCCTCACCGAAACCTATCATTGCCATTCCGCCATCCTGCATCACAGTTCTTATGTCTGCGAAATCAAGATTTACGAGTCCGGGCTTTGTTATGAGCTCCGTAAGTCCCTTTACAGCACGCATGAGCACCTCATCAGCAACCCTGAACGCCTCATTCAGCGGCAGTCTCGGCACGAGCTCCAGAAGCTTGTCATTCGGTATGACTATAAGAGTGTCAGTGCATTCACGCATTTTCTCAAGTCCAGTCTCCGCGTTCTCCCACCTCATATCTCCTTCAGCACTGAACGGCATCGTGACAACACCTATAGTGAGTGCTCCAGCCTCCTGAGCCGCACTCGCGACCACAGGTGCAGCTCCTGTTCCCGTGCCGCCTCCGAGACCGCATGTGACAAAAACCATGTCCGCATCCCTCACAAGCCCTCTTATGTCATCCTCGTTCTCCCTCGCAGCTTCCTCCCCGAGCCTCGGTATTGAGCCAGCACCCAGTCCTCGTGTTGTCTTCTTACCTATCAAAATCTTGTTATCAACCTTCGCATGGAGGAGATGCTGAGCATCAGTGTTCAGCGCATACAGTTCCGCTCCGAATATGCCCTCCTCACACATACGCTGTATCGTGTTTGTGCCACTGCCACCGCATCCTATCACCTTTATGACAGTTTTCGACTGCTCCAGAATCTCCTGAAGCTCCTCCTCCCCAGACAATCTGACCTGCTCCTCCGCTGAAAACCCTCCAACACCCCTCATTTCATCCTTCCACTTGATGTGCTCACAGTTAAAAAACCTCCTCCATGTTCAATTCCATATTCACATGCGGAGGAGGGGATTCGAACCCCCGAACCCCTTCGGGATGAGGCCCTGAACCTCACGCCTTTGTCCGCTCGGCAACCTCCGCTCTCCCTTTTTTGTTTTACTCCTCACTGTTTAATATTGTTGCTGCCATTCTTCTGGCGGAGAAGGGGAGGCGGGTGTTTATATTTAGCATCTTCGTATTATTCATTGCTCGCTCTGCCCGGGGCAGACCTGAAGTGAAGCCTTCGACCTCAGCGAGGGGAGGAGGTCACAAGTTGTTGCTTTCTGTCTTGCGATGTGCATGCGATGTGACCTGGCTCTCCAATGCACTCCAATTTGGAGTGATGGTAGTTGCTGATGGTTTTGCCCGCATATGGGAGCAGGCATGAGATAGGCATTGAGAGAGGCATTGAGATGGGCATGAGCATAATTATGTGATGAGGGAGATGGCTCATACTGCTCAGCAAGGCTTTTTCTCACAACCTCTTAAATAAGATCGCGAGGTGGGAGCGATGAGCACTGATGTGTTTGAAGTGTCTGATCTGACATTGTTATGGGATGTTGACAGGGAGTTGCTGAAGCGCCTCAGAATACCGATAATGGTTGCAGGGTTCAAAATAACGGGAAACGCCGCCACCTATTATCTGAAAGAAAGCATAGAAGATGCTGAGCGCGCATTCAGACTGTATTCTCATTTTTTCCCTCCCGTGACGACAGTAGATGGCGACAAATTCGCAATAATTCATGAGGAACTCTGGTTCAGCAGGACCAAACACCTCTACATATACAGAGGCGAGGGAACAGAGCGGTTACAGGGATATCGCGGCGTCCTATCGCCCGATGCATCCGCATTCCTCTATAAGTATGCGATGAATTTAGTTCGCATATGCAAGGATCTCGGCATCAGAGAAATATACACGCTCGGCTCTGTGACACCTGTGCGATATGAAGGCGCTGTTCATGTCGCATTCTACTCAGATTCACATAAGAAAATTCCAGAAGGCGCGAGGAGAATAGAGAGGAGAGGCGTTGACGCATTCTTCATAGAGGGGGAGGACGCCCTCCTTCCCGGATTCGCATCAGCATCAGGCATAGAATGCTACACACTCATGGCTGAGGAAAGGCACTTCCTTGATCTGAGAGCGAGCATAACCGCACTTGAGGCTTTCAGGGAAATGTCTGGCATAGACATAGATATGGAAAAAGTGCGAAAAATCGCAAAATCAGATATTGAACAGTTTGAAAAACGCATAAAAGAATATCAGCGCAGATTGATGGATTCATCTTCCGCCACAACAGGAACAGGCGAAAGACACAGAATAGGCAGCTCAATATACTTATAGTATTTATAGCACAGCTGTTGGCTCAACCTATGAGTATGAATGTGCCAGATCTGTATAGGATTGAGCATGTTGAGTATGCGTGTGAGGGAGTAAAGGTTTTCAGATTTCACGCGCCTGAGATTGCGAGGGCATCGCAACCGGGACAATTCCTTATGGTCTGGCTGCCTCGCCATGATGAGATACCGATAAGCATCTCTGACGTGTGTGAGGAAGATGTGGAAATTGCGATTGCAGATGTGGGAGACTGCACGCATCGCATACATGAGAAGGGCGCGGGAGACATGCTGGGTTTGCGAGGCCCTTTTGGAAGGGGTTTCTCCTTCGAGAATGTTCACAGATCAAAAATATGTCTGGTTGCAGGCGGTTATGGTGCTGCACCGCTAAAATTTGCAGCTAGGCGATTGATTGAGCGTGGAGCGCGTGTTTATGTGCTGCTCGGCGCCAGCACGGAGAGTAATCTGCTTTTTGTAGATGATTTCAAGCGCATGGGCTGTGAAGTGCGAATAGCCACTGATGACGGCTCCTCCGGTTTTAAAGGCACTGTTGTTGAACTGTTTGTTGAGCTGTTCGGTTATGATGTGCGATATGTTGATGAGGTGTGGACATGTGGTCCCGAGCATATGATGTATCGTATCTGCAGTATAACGAAAAACGCAGCGATAAAAACGCAGGTGGCTGTTGAGCGCATCATAAAGTGTGCGAGCGGTGCATGTGACTCCTGCGACATAGGGGGGCTCAGGGTGTGCACTGAAGGACCCGTATTTGATGCTGATGTGCTGCGGGACACCGAGTTCGGACTGTGGAAAAGAGATGAGAGCGGGATGAGAGTCCCCGTGAAAACAGGAAATATCATATCGCCTGCCACGCCTCCGATATTCATACCTGAAGATGATCCCATGCTTGAATCCAATGTTTGCGGCATTCAATTCAAAAATCCTCTTATGAACGCATCAGGCTTTGCGGTCTCCGGAAAAATGCTGTATCGCATAGCAAAATCGGGCGCAGGAGCTGTCGTGACAAAGAGTATCGGACTTCATGCATCACACGGACACCCAAATCCGACATTTATAGAGATTGAACCTCAGACATATGTGAACGCAATGGGACTTCCCAACCCGGGGATAAATGCATATAAAATTGAGATAGAGGAGGCCAAGAGAGCCAATGTTCCGCTGATACTGAGTATTTTTGGAAGAGATGAAAATGAATGGCTGAAAATTGTGAAAATTGCTGTAAATTATCCCATAGACATGATTGAATTGAATGTGTCATGCCCTCACAGCGGATTTAAAGCGCTTGAGAATGATCCGGAATTGCTTTGTAAGGTTGTCCGAAAGGTTTCATATGTCGCGCATTCGCATCATATTCCAGTTGTTGTGAAGATATCCGCGAATACAGCCGATCCTGCTTATATAGCATCGCTTGTTGAAAAACATGCGGATGCGATATGCGCTGTTAACACGCTCGCATCAAAGCCTGTTGAGAGGAGTCTTGGAATTCCGATACTCGGAAATCCATCAGGCACGGGAGGAATCTCCGGGAAAAAAATAGCGGAAATAGGGAAAAAAGTTGTTTTCAGAATTGCGGAAAATGTCGGCATCCCCGTTGTTGCGGTTGGTGGCATATTCTCAGCGAAAGATGTGTTTGATTATGCTGCTGCCGGCGCTTCTCTGTTTCAAATAGGCAGTGCAATTGTAAGCAGAGGCCTCCTCATATTTGAGGAGATCAAGAATGAATTGCGAAAAATGCTCTCCGAAAAAGGATATAAAAACGTGTCTGAAGTTGTCGGGATGGCACATAAGCGCTGACTATCAGAGCATTATTACTGTGGCGAGCTGTCCCGCTATTCGGCTCTCTCGCGCTCAATCTCCTTTGTGAGAATTTCCTCCTCCTGAATTGTCCCGTATTCCTCGTATATGCGAACGATTAAAGCGAGTGCGACAGCAGCTGTCGCCGCTGAGACGACTATCGCGGTCAGCATCAGAACATGAGGCAGCGGGCTTGCGTAGATAAATGTCGCTTCATTTCCCGCATGTTCAACTGCACTCCATGGAAGATGCTCAGTAAGTATGGGAGCGATTCCTCCCTCACCGAGCGGACCTGTCCTGACATCTCCGAGAGATATAAAGAAAAGAATGATCGCCGTCTGAAATATGTTCAATCCTATGAGCTTTTTTATCAGATTGTCCTTCCCTATTGTCCCATAAAGTCCAATTAGCATCAAAATAACAGCCATCCAATAGTTATATTTCTCAATTACATGAGAAACAAGCGACTCAATTCCCATTTTCATTCCCTCCACACACAATTCAACTCATTTCTCACCGCTGCTCTCATTTTCTCATGCTGCCTCCTTCCATTGTCACAGATCACGACGCCCCTCATCACGACCCAGCACATCCTCACGCCATGCGAGATCAAAGAAGAGAGATGCGAAGACAGTGGCAACGGTTATACCTATGCCCACCTCCACTGCATATGTGACGAGATAACCGCGACGCAAAGCATATTCCACTGGAAGGGGAAATGCTCCATAATTCAGATATTCAGCAGCGCCCCACAACAGAACCATGCATAACAGCCCAACGCCGGCATAGATATACAGACCCAGGCTGCTCAAAATCGCATTCTCACCCTCAGGAAGCACGTCTCTCCCCTTCTTGACGCCGAAAACTGTGGCAAGAAGTATGAGTGATGCTGCGAAAATTACACCTCCCTGAAAGCCGCCGCCGGCCCCTTCTGTGCCTATCATCACATACAGCGCAAACATTTGAGAAAGAGGTATCATCACACGAGCTACTGTGTCCACGATGACATCCCGCTCCTCCCCATCCGCTCCTTCCCTTCCTTCCTTTTTGCCCGCCTCTCTTTCACCCTTTTTACTCACGGTCCTTTTGCTCATGGTCATACCTCCTCTCACATCTCATGGGCATAGATAGGATAGGATGGGCTCACAGGCGCCCATACCTCCTCAGGAGAAGTATAACAGCGACGCCAGCCGTGAATATCACTGTCGTCTCGCCGAGAGTGTCATAACCTCTGTAATCTGCGAGGACAGCGGTGACCATGTTGGGCACACCGCACTCCTCCTCAGTGCGCTCTTTGTAACGGATGGCTGGCGTGTATCTGTATATCCTGATCTCCTCAGAAACATTCACGAAATAACATGGAATCTCGGGCTCCCTTGTGTTGTATTCGCTCTCATTCAGATGCACATTTATGTCATAACCTCCCTCCTTTCCTTCTCCTTCCTCCACTCTCCTGACGACAGCACCATCAATATCCAGTCCCCTTCTCTCAAACTCCGCTCTCAGCTCATCCGGCAGGATTCCCCTGTTCAGATCATCAACTATCGCATCCGTCGCTTTTATTCTGAAAAGAAGAACTCTCTCATTCACGGGAGAATGAGGATCACCGAACGCTGGCACATCCTCAAGCACATAAAAGAAGAGCGCCAGAAGCATTACTACGGTCAAAATCCCCACAAAATGAATCGCTTTCAATCCGATGACCACCTCTCCAACCTGCTCAACGCCGCTATCATGAGCGCAGTTGATGCTCCAGCACCCACGGCTGCCTCAGTAAATCCGACATCCGGCGAATGCATCTGCACCCAGACCGTAGCCATCACAAAACTGTAAGCACCAAGCAGTACGATGGCAGCAAGCAGATCCTTCACAGTGAGCGCAGCAATTCCTATAACCACAAGAAAAAACAAAAGCGCAAGGTCAAGTGGTATTATCACCTCACATTCACCTCCTCCCGCTCAGCTCACTTCAGCTCACCACACTCAACCACACCCAGCCGCACCCAACCACACCCAACCGCACCATCACCACCGCATATCACGGCATTTTTTCCATAAACACATGAGCCACCTTTTTCTGCATAGTCTGATCAACCGTAAGGGCTTCAGCTGGCTTATCTGCGATTGCATGCACACGGAATCTTGAGCCCTTAACCTCTATCGTTATCGTTCCGGGCGTCAGTGTGATGGAATTTGCAAGAGTAGTTCGGGATATATCTCCTGTCAGCGTTGTGTCAAATTCTATTACCTGCGGATTTATGGGCATCTCAGGATGCAACACACGATATGCAACATCAAAATTCGCCAGAGCGATCTGCCAGAGCAACCACGGAGCATATAACATGAATCTCATCGTCTTTATGAGAACATTTTCCTCCTCGCCCGTGAAAAGGAGGCGATGCTTATGAGAGAACGCTGTGACAATCCCGGCGCATATGATTCCACCAACCACACGAATGTAGTCAATGCCGTGATGCGCCCACAAGCACGCCGAGATGAGCAGCCAGAACACATACATAATGACAAATGTCACAACAGCCGAGACACTTCGCTTCATATATCATCACCTATATCATCACCTGCGCTCATCACCAACACGCCACGGCTTCACTCCTGTTTTATAAGCTGCTCTCACGATCGCATGTGTCCCAGTTGGATTTGCTATGAAGAAAAAAATGATTATACATAAAAGCTTGAAAACAACAAAAGGCATGCCGTGATATGCCGTGTATATCATGCATCCGAGGAGAATCAAGACCTCTCCGAGCGTGTCACACTTACCTGTCGCGTGCAATCTCGTGTAAAAATCAGGAAATCTGAGAAGACCAATCGCACCTGTTAGCATGAAAAAAACGCCGAGTATGAGAAATGCCGTTGTCAACGCGTTCACAACAGAATCCATCAATGAGAGCACACCTCCCCCCTCTCAAGATATTTTGACATTATGATGGTTCCTATGAAATTCAACGCGGCATACGCGATCGCGATGTCTATGAACATCGGATTTTTAAATATGTATTGAACTATCACAAGCAGCACAACCACCTTCGTGCCTATGACATTCACCGCCGCCACACGGTTGAACACACCAGGCCCGACAGCAGCACGATAAAGGCTCAGAAGAACAGTCGCCGCAATCGTCAGGCCTATGATGAGAAACACCTGCTCAATCATATCTCATGCTTCTCACGATTTCTGAATTAAATATCTTTCGCTTTTTTTCTCACTCTCCATCCAATACAAATATCAGCGTCCAGCAAATGGTGTCGCTTTGAAGCACAATAGTGAACCAAGAATGTGCTCCTCGCCACAGCACAGCCCAGAAACGAGCGTGCACAACTTATTTCTTTCCTCACACAGAATAAAGCATGATGAAAAAGGAGCTGAAGGTTTCACCCATAGAAAACGGCACAGTCATTGACCATATCCCGGCCGGGCAAGCGCTCAATGTCCTCAAAATACTCGGCATACATCCCAATACAGACGCTGTCCTGAGCGTCATAATGAATGTTCGCAGCAGTAAAATGGGAAAAAAGGATATAGTGAAAATAGAAGATAGGGAATTAAAGCGTGAAGAAGTTGATAAAATCGCATTAATTGCACCTAATGCCACAATAAACATAATTAAAAATTATGAAGTTGTGACAAAAAGGAAAGTTTTTCTGCCAAAAGTTATTGAAGGAATTCTGCGCTGCGCCAATCCGAACTGTATATCAAATGTGAGCGAAGAGCCGGTAAACTCAAAATTCATAACGATAAGCGAGAATCCGCCTGTTTTCAGATGCTTCTACTGTGAGAGAGTTGTGGGTAACGCGGCTGAATATCTCATATGAGGCAGCTTTTTTGCAGCGCGGAGAGAGGGCAGAGGATCAAGCAGGTTGCCATTGGCTGTTGGTTCCAAGCGTGCAGTGCGATGTCAGTGCGATGCCAGTGCGATGCAGATGCGGTGCGGATAAATGCGGATAAATAATAAATAATAAATAAAGATAAAAGACAAAAACAAAAATAAAAAACAACGGAATAGAGAAGGAGAAATGGGGTTTTCAGATGAAGTTATTAAGCGTTGTAGGGAACTATGTGAGCGTTTACGTGCGTATCCTGATATTCTTGAATCGCAGAGGGAGGTGTTGGAGGAAATATATGATCTGATGGAGAGGAGCAATGCGATACATGTTTATGGTATCGGTCGTTCAGGCAGTGCAGCTCTCAGCTTGGCGTTGCGATTGAAGCATTTCCGCTACAATGTGTGGTTTATCGGCGATATTGTGAAGGAGCGCATAAAAGAAAATGATGTTGTTATTCTTTTCTCAGGTTCTGGAGTCACTGCTGAGATCGTGAACATCGCAGAGAGTGCGAAGCAGGAAGGTGCGAAGGTCGTCGCGATATCCTCTTACAGAGAGAGCCCTCTCGGAAGGCTTGCAGATGTGTTTTTATATCTCCCGGGAGGCATGCGTAAGGGAGAGCGGTGGGGATATACAGAGGCACAGCTCACAGAATCCCCCTTCTACGGCGCTGGCGAGTTTGAGGTCCTCGCATATCTGTTTCAGGAGACACTCGTGACTGCAATCGGAAAGTTCAAGGGCATATTGCCCTCAAAAGTCGTTGAGGAGCATTTCAGAGATCAAAAGGTCGTCAAATCATGAGTCATCATAGTCTATAAGAAAGATATAAAATCACAAGAAAGATGAAGATGATAGACGGGATAGGAGCGGTTGCTTTACTGGCACTCACAACAAATGTTAAACCCGAGCTCTGATGCCGTCACCATATCATTTGCTTTGAGATGCAGCATGCAGCTTTTTATCCCTCAGTTTCTTTCAACATGCGAAAGCATGGCGAGAGGCTGGCTGGAAGGTGGGATTTAAATAATGTCATTAACTGATGCGGGCGAGAAGTCCCGGAAGGGAGGGTGTGAAAGCCCGTATACTTTCCTCTTCTTTTGGCAGGGAAACCTCCGGGACAGAGGACGCTTTGCACGGTCGGAGAAGCCCCTTCCGTATGGGTGAAGTGGTTCACTTCTATTCTATATATCACTCGCAACAAAGCCGCACAAGGGAGAGGAGATGCTGCCGCGGCGTGTGGCGATAAAGTGCGAACATGGAGGCGCATCGGTGTCAGGGGACATATTTGACTTCAGCGCAAACCTGAACCCATATGGTCCCCCCCCATTCTCAAGTTCAGCGATTGAGGATGCGATGAAAGATCTCGGCATTTATCCCGACAGCGATGCAACAGCGTTGAGGGAGCGGATTGCAGAGAAACTCAAGCGTGACACAGATGAAATAATTGTTTCTGCTGGAATTTCAGAGCTCATTTATCTGATTTTCATAGCATTTTCACCAGAAAAAGTGGTAATTCCACAGCATACATACTGCGAATACGAGAGAGCAGCGAGAATTTTCGGTGTTCGCGTGGAGAAAATAAGAATGCCTGCTCTTAAAATAAGGGCGGAGGAGATCATACATGTGATGAGAAACAGAGATATCATTTTCTTATGCAACCCAAATAACCCCACAGGGCAGTATCTCAGCGGTGACGAGATGAAAATGCTCATAGAGGCTGCTGAGGAGAGGGACGCGTTGCTCGTTGTTGATGAAGCATATGTTGATTTTGCGATGAATGCAGCGCATTTACACACTGTTCAATCGCATAATCTCCTTCTTCTTCGCTCTTTCACGAAGTCATATGGTGTTCCTGGCGTTAGGATAGGGTTTGCAATTGGGACTGAGGATGTTATAGGCGAGTTGAATGCTGTCAAGCCGCCTTGGAATGTTGATGTTTTCGCGCAAAAGATAGGCATTGCCTCTCTTATGAACGAGGATTTTCTGCATGAGTCCCTCAGGAAGGTGTGGCAGCAGAAAAGAAGAATTGAGGATGAGCTTGATGTCCGCTCGGATGCGAATTTCTTCCTGTTTGACACATCCCGCTGTGATATGCGGGCGCGTGATGTTAAGGAGGCGCTTCTTTCTCATGGGATACTCGTGAGGGACTGCACTTCTTTCGGTCTTCCTTTCCACATACGGTTCTGCGTGCGCAGGGAGAATGAAAATGACAGACTCATATCCGCACTGCTCAGACTTATGAATCATGAATGATAAAATAAAGAATGATAAATGAGAGTTGCTCCAACGGGCATCCACGCTCAAGCATCCTGCCGTTTTATATATCTGCGTTTCCCATATGATAGGTGATGTGCAGCGTAGGGGGAGGGGATTTCAATCTGGAAATAGAAGAGTTGGAGGCTGTGAAATACAAGTGTAAGGACTGCGGGAACACATTTGACGCCATAGGAACCTCTGTCAGGTGTCCATCCTGCGAATCCTCCAATGTCGTGCGTGCGTAGCAGTGACGATGGAAGGGCGATGTTTGGTAACGCTCAGACGGGATGAGATACTCTTTGTGAGGGGAAACACAGCAGCCATTGCAGTGGTGAAGGTGGGCGAATCCCGTGAATTCCTCGTTGAGACTCCGCGGAAGGAAGTGCATCAGTTTGTAACCCCTGATGACCTGATAGTCGCTTCGGGGTTTGGCAGCGATGATAAGATGATAAGGGGACTGAGATGTGTTCTTTTCATGATCAGAGAGCTGAACATGCCGCTCATCGTGCTGCCGAAGGAGCATCCGGCGACAAAGCGACTCAGAACTGTTGTTTCGGTTGGCGGTCGTGTTGTCCTGAGCTGTGATATAACACCGGGAACGCATCCAGAACAGCACCTGCTGTGCGCATCACCCGAATTTCACGGTGCTGAAATCGTCGCTGTTGACGGAGGTGTTGAGCTGATAGGGTTCAGATCACCGAACTGTCACAAGGAGAGTTTCATCCGCGCGACGAGTGCACAATGAGAACTTCCGCATCATCCTAAAACCGGGAAGAGATTGCGAAGACCTTCCACAATGAACTGAACTGCGATTGCAGCGACGATTATAGCGACCACCTTGCTCAGCACTGAGGAGCCCTTTTCACCGAGTATGCCGTAAATCTGCTCAGACAGTGAGAGGACAATCCATGTTGCGATTATCGCAGCTATTATGGCAAGAATTGCTGTGAGGTCTGAGAAAGTCTGGAGAATAGTCATAACTGTTGTGATCGCGCCCGGACCTGCAAGAAGAGGCGTTCCAATTGGAACAGCACCTACACCGCTCCTGCTGACAATGTGCGCGGAGGTGCCGCTTTCTCTCTCCGAAGATTGGTAAGTGCCCTGCAGTATATTGAGCGCGATCAGCAGCAGAAGGATGCCTCCCGCAACCATGAAGCTGTCCAACTCTATGTTGAGCACATACAATATCGCCTTGCCGAGAAATGCGAATGTGAAAAGCAGGACCCCCGCAACGATGACCGCACTCTTCAGCTCCCTATGCCTCTCCTCCACACTCATTCCCCCGGTTATCGCAAGAAGTATCGGGATGTTCCCCGGCGGGTCCATCACCACAAACAGCATTATGAACGCCTTCGCCAAATCCGTAAGCGACACCGCGAGCTCATTCATATCTTCTTATTCTTCAGCTATCTTCTTATTCTTCAGCAAGTGACCTCCACCCTCCATTAAAGGGGCATCCAGCGGATGCGAGAGGTTGGGGAGTGTGGCTCAGAACGCGGGCTGGGTCACAACAGCCCCTGCCCACACCACGCGGGCTCGTTTTTATTTTTAGCTCCGTTCACATCTGCATTAATGGTAGCCGCAATCCTTGCAGATGAATAATCCTTATGTCTTTCAGTGTTCATTGAGCCACAGCGAGAACATTGCTTTGATGTGTTATATTCCGGAACTTCCATCACCAGAATGCCTTGCTCAAGCGCCTTATACTTGATGTATTCCTTCAGTTTGTGAGATGGCATTGAATTGACCTTCCTGTTGTTTCTGATGCCCTTCAAATCGCCTATCGCTATTGCTGCGTTGTGCTTTTCCGCCTCACGATTTTTTGCTATCTTGTGAAGCCCGTTTACAATCCTTCTCTCCTTATGCCCAATCTTTTTTATTGCTCTGAGCTTCTTCTCTCTTCCGAGCTTTCTCCTTAACCAGAAGCTCTAAGCTCTCTCACCCTCCATAGAACTCGGGCTTGCTGCGGTGCCGTGCCACAGACACAGCAACCCAACGAGCTCCCATATCGACAGCAATAATGGATGAGTATTCTTCCTTCAGCTCAACATCCTTCTTGACCGTGACATAAAGGTGGAAATCATCATCCCTTCTAATGAGCAGAGATTCGCATACTTCCCATTCCTCAAAGTTGAAGGGTTGATGAGCGAGTGCAACTTTTACGACACCTCTCACACCTTTCACCCTTATCCTCGCCCAATACTAATCTTAGTGTCTCTTCTCTGTCTATCAAGTCTTTCCTTATTGGAACCCCTTTCATCCGCTTCGCCTTCTTGTATAGCCACTTCGCATCTTGTATGCTGAATATAGC